>JAYUUX010000725.1:0-3641 GCA_043754645.1 Verrucomicrobiales bacterium
GACATCCTGATCCTCGGGTTCCCCGGAGAAGGATCTTTCTGGTATGAAAACCCAAAAGGCGCCGAAGGCCCTTGGAAGAAACACCTCGCGATCGACGTCACCGACAACGAATCCCCGCAGTTCGTGGACATCACGGGTGACGGCGTCCCGGAAATCGTCTGTTCGTCGAAGGGCTTTTACGGCTACGCGGTTCCTGACAAAGCCGATCCGACCAAACCCTTCGTCTGGCATCCTGTTTCACCGAACAACAAATACCATAAGTTCACCCATGGCCTCGGCATCGGTGATGTGAACGGTGACGGGAAGATGGACCTGCTGGAAAAAGACGGTTGGTGGGAACAGCCCGCGTCGCTGGCCGGAGATCCTGTTTGGAAGCAGCACAAGGTCCCCTTCGCCCCGGCCAACGGCAGCGCGCAGATGTATGCGTATGACGTGAACGGCGACGGGCGGAACGACGTCATCACCAGTCTCGCGGCGCATGGTTTCGGCCTCGCCTGGTATGAACAGCTGGCGGAGAAGAAAGACGGCGAGATCCAGTTCGCCCAGCACATCTTCGTCAACAAAGAGCCGAGCGAGAACCGCTACGGCGTGAAGTTCTCCCAGATCCACGCCATCGACCTGGTGGATATGGATGGCGACGGCTTGAAGGACATCATCACCGGCAAACGTTTCTGGGCGCACGGCCCGACGGGCGACGCCGAGCCGATGGCCGATCCGGTGCTCTACTGGTTCAAGCTGGTCCGTGGTGCCGACAAGTCCGTCGACTTCGTCCCGCACCTGATCGACAAGGCTTCCGGCACTGGCGTGGAAGTGAAGGCCGGCGACATCAACGGCGACGGTCTTCCCGATGTGCTGGTCGGCAACAAGAAGGGCGCGTTCGTCTTCATTCAGGAGCGTAAGGCGGTGACTGAAGCCGAATGGGAAAAAGCCCAGCCCAAGCCGATTGCCAAGTAAGGACGGCGAAGCGTCGTCGGTCCGTCGCTGGATGTTCGATGTCGGATGTTGAATGTTGGACGTTCCAAAATACCTGCCCATTGCCATGCATTTCCGTGCCCTCGCCCCCATACTCTTCTGCGCGTTCACCCTCTGCGCCGCCGAGCGCGCTGGTGTGTTGCCGCTCGGCAAAGACGGCAAGCCGCTGAATCTCGACTTCGAGTCCGGCGACCTGCGCGATTGGAAAGCCGAGGGAGACGCCTTCGAAGGCCAGCCCGTCCGAGGCGATGCGGTGAAGGTTCGCCGCAGCGATATGACCAGCGGCCACGCCGGCAACTTCTGGGTCGGCAGCTACGAAGTGAAGGGCGACAACGCCCGGGGCGTGCTCAGCAGCGTGCCGTTCAAGGTGACGCAGCCGTGGGCCAGCTTCCGTGTGGCTGGTGGCTCCTCATCGAACACGCGCGTCGAACTTGTCGATGTCGCGACGATGAAAGCCTTCTTCCAAGCCTCCGGAAGTGAGACGGAAACCTTGCGGCCGGTCGTGGTCGATCTCTCGAAGCAGCTTGGCAAAGAGATCTTCATCAACGTCGTCGACCAACAAGTCGGCGGCTGGGGCCACATCAACTTCGACGATTTTCGCCTCCACGCTGAGCGTCCGAAGCTCGTCGGCGAAATCTCCCTGACCGAACTCCAGAAGAGCCAGCCGCCCGCAGCCGATGCCGTCCAATTCGCCGGGCTTTCCCCCGAAGCCGCCGTCAAGGCCGCGACGCTTCCGCCCGGGTTCAAGCTCCACCTATTTGCCGCCGAACCCGACGTGAAGCAGCCCATCGCCTTCTGTGAAGACGATCGTGGCCGGCTCTGGGTCGCCGAAGGCTACAGCTATCCCAAGCGACGCGAGGAAGGCAAAGGCATCGACCGCATCCTCTGCTTCGAGGACACCGACGGTGACCACAAGTTCGACAAACGCACCGTCGTCGTCACGAACCTCAACCTCGTCTCCGGAATCGAATGGGGCTTCGGCGGCATTTGGGTCGGCGCCGCGCCCCACCTCATGTTCATCCCGATCAAGGATGGCGATGTTCCGGAGCAATCCGGTCCGCCGAAGATCCTGCTCGATGGCTGGGACTACATCCGCGACACCCACGAGACGCTCAACACCTTCAGCTGGGGCCCCGACGGATGGCTCTACGGTTGCCACGGAGTCTTCTGCCCGTCGCACGTTGGCAAGCCCGGCGCCGCCGAGAAAGACCGCCAATGGGTCGATGCCGCCGTGTGGCGTTACCATCCGACCAAACAGCAGTTCGAGGTCTTCGCCGAAGGCACCAGCAATCCTTGGGGCCTCGACTTCGATGAACGCGGCCAGGCCTGGATCGAAGCCTGCGTCATCCCCCATCTCTGGCACATGATCCAAGGCGGGCGTTACCAGCGCCAGGGCGGCGAACACTACACCGTCGGTCCCGAGGAAACTGCCCGCAACGAACGCTCACGCCAGTCCGGTAGCCGCAAGCCGATCTTCCCCTACTTCTACGAGGACATCCAGACCGTCGCCGACCACGTCCACTACGCCGGCAACAAGGGTCCGCACGCCGGAAACGGCCGCAGCGACAGCGCCGGTGGCGGCCACGCGCACGCGGGAATGATGGTCTACCTCGGCACCAGTTGGCCGGCCGAGTATCGCGGGAATCTCCTCCTCGGAAACATCCACGGGCAGCGGTTGAACATGGAGATCCCGAAGCAGAAAGGCTCCGGTTACGTCGGCCATCACGGACCGGACTTCCTCAACTTCAACGACACGTCGAGCCAGACGCTCAACCAGCGGCTCGATCCCGACGGCTCCGTCTACATCATCGACTGGTATGACAAGAACCAGTGCCACCACAACAACATCGACGGCCACGACCGCAGCAACGGCCGCATCTACAAGATCGTCTACAACGACCAGCCGAAGACGAAGGTGGACCTCGGCAAACTGACCAATCAGGAGTTGGTCAAGCTCGTCACCTCGAAGAACGAGTGGATGAGTCGGCATTCGAGGAGGCTGTTGCAAGAGAGGTTTGCCGATGCTCTAAAGGCTGATCCCAAGCAGGATTCGGAAATAGCTCGGAGTGCGGCCCTAAAGTCAGCGATCGACCGTTTCAAGGGGACGAGGGAAGTCCTTTCGAGTGCTCTGACCAATTCTACGTCAGACGTTGAGCAGTTGCGGGCACTATGGGCGATACACTCATTGGGAGGGCCAACCTTTGCGGAGGCTATGGCTGCATTTGGAAGTTCGTTTGAACACGTTCGAGGATGGGTAATCCAACTTGAACTTGAGGATGAGAATCCGTCGGCAAAAGTTCCCGGTAAGGTTGATCCGCCAACTGGTTATTTGTTGTCGCCGTTTTTGAAGCAAGTTGTCCTCGCGGCTAGAGATGATCCGTCTCCTGTAGTCCGTCGTTACATCGCTTCGGGCCTTCAACGTCTACCGATCCAGAAACGAGGGATTTTCCTTTCGCCGCTCCTTCAACACGAAGAAGACATTGGCGATCACAACTTGCCGCTCCTCTACTGGTATGCCGCCGAGGGGTATGTAGTTAGCTACCCCGATCAGGCAATGGCTCTGCTGAAGACCTGCAAGATTCCCAAGGTCCGCGAGTTCATCACCCGCCGCCTCGCCACCGCCAGCTTCGCCTCCGCTCCGTAGCCATGCGGCAGAAGCAACAGACGAA
>JAYUUX010000726.1:0-2719 GCA_043754645.1 Verrucomicrobiales bacterium
AGATGGCCAGCCCAAGCCCGGTGCCGACACCGACCGCCTTCGTCGTGAAAAAGGCATCGAAGATCATGGCCAGGTGCCGCTCCGGAATGCCGCAACCCGTGTCGGCCACCTCCAAGCAAACCGCGGGAAGCTTCGGGAAAACCCCCTTGGTGTGGCGCTTCGCGGGAATCCTGTCGTGACGGCTGGTCCTGAAAGTCAGCGTGCCCTTCGAAGCCATGGCGTCGGCCGCGTTGAGCGCGAGATTGATGATCACTCGCTGGAACTCCACCGGGTCCACATAAACGGGCAATTGGCGGGCGGCGGGATGGCTCTCGATCCCGATGCTCTTCGGGAGGATGATGCGGACCAGGCCGGAGAGGTCGTTTACGATTTCATTGAGGTCGTGGTAGTTCCTCTCGCCGGTCTGGCCGAGGTGGAGGTTGATCATCCGATGCACGAGGTTGCTGGCCTGCATCGAGTTGGTTTTGATCAGGTCCAGCCCTTCATGAAACCGGTGGGATGGATCGACCTCCGTCAGGAAGTTCTCGGACAAGCAATGGATGCCCGCCATGATGTTCCTGAAGTCATGCGCCAGGCCCAGCGTCAGCGCCGCGAGGGTCTCTTTCCACGATGATGCGGTCAGGCGTTTCTCGGCGATGGTCTGCCGGGTGACGTCGACCCAGAACCCCTCGTAGCCAAGCAGGAGGCCGTTGCGGGTGAGGATGGGCTGACGGTGCTCGAGGACGTAGGACACCTTCTTGGTCAGGAAATGGCAGACACGGTAGGTGAACGAGCAACTGGCCCCGGTGTTAGCCGCCTTCGACAGCATGTCCTGGAGCTCCCGTGCGTCGCCGTCGTGGATGATTTCCCAAAACTTGCCCGGAAGCCGGCACCAATCCTCGACCGAGATCCCGGTGAGCACCTCGATGTTCTGGCTCACGAACTGGAAACTGAAATCGGGCCTTTGCCGGAAGATCACGCCCGGCCAGCGCTTCATCAGGCGGTCCAGCTGCGACTCGGCCCGCAACAGCCTCATGAACATTGACCGCCGGGCGCTGTCCGAACGCAGGTGCTCGTCCCAAGTCGCCTCCTCCAATTCGTTCAGCGGCGGGAGAACCGAGGAAAGCCTCACGGAATGCCCGCCGGGGAACCTTGTTATCTCCATCTGCATCCACTGCCCCGACGCCGCACCGATCATGGAGATGCAGAACTGCGACTTCGAGAAATCACCGGAGCACCTGCGCAACATCTGGTAGGCCGCAAACGTCTCGGAACCGCGCCGGGTCAACAGGCTGGCGAAATCGCTCCGTCCCGGTGGCCCGTGCCGCAATTCGAGCCATTCCTGCATCGCCTCGTCCATCGTCACCAGTATTCCTTCGCCGTCGACGACCGCCGTGCCCGCCTCGAGCCAAAACGAAGTTCCGGCGGGTGGCTGGGGCTCGGGAGACGGCAGCATCCCGTCGAGCAGGTCAGGCTGGTGCATCTGGGCTAAAAGCATGGTCGGATAGGAGGGTGGAAGAGGAGTGGTGCCCGCGCCGACCCGAAGGCCGAGGGGCAGGAGTTGCATGCCCCGGAAGGCATCTGTATCAGCCGCGAACCGCGATGGGTCAGCATAGCAAAACCAGGACGAACGGACCGGCAGACACGGTCTGGAGAAGGCCGACCGACGGTGCCGGGACGACAACGCGGGAGACTTAGCTCCGAGCCCGCTCCAAAACCAACGAAAATCATCGCCCCGTCGAACCCGGCATCGTTGCCCAGAAAAGAATCAAAACGGTTTCCACTGCCGCGTGCACGGGATCCACGCGCTGGCATCCGTCCAGTTTTTTGCCAACGCGCTTGACGAAGCAAGCGGCGACTCCGGATGTTCCGACCCCAAGAATGAAAGGCCACGGAACATCTGCCTCCGTCGGGCAAATCGGAGCCGCGATCATCGTCACCAACCTCTCGGGACAGGTGCAGGACCACAGTCCCGGCGCGCTGGACCTGTTTGTCCTCGGCGAGCTCGCCGAAGGCGCCCCAGTCGAACTGTGGGGCCAGTTTCCGACGCGATTCCAAGTGCAGCTGGGCGCTCTTGCTTCGCTCGCGCCTTCGGTCCCGTTCGTCGAATTCAAGACGAGTGTCGACCGCAGGGACCGACCCCGCACCTGGCTGGAAGTCCGGGCCTACGTCCTCCTCGACGAGGGCCGCAAACCGACCGGAGTCATCCATCTCTGCAACGACATCACTTGGATGATGCAGGAGGAGCCATCGCAGAACGGCAGCTCGGGGAACAAGCAGGAGACGCTCAAAAGCCTTTACCAAAGACAGAAACACGAAGCCCTCGGCACGCTGACCGCGGGCCTGGCCCACGACTTCAACAACCTGCTGACCGCGATCCTTTCGCACGTCGACCTCGTCCTGTCGGCGCCGGAATTCCCGACCTCCCTCCAGCGCCATCTCGTCATCGCCCGCACGAGCGGGCGACGGGCGGCCGAGCTGGTAAGCCGCCTCCAGACCTACAGCCGACAGGCTCCGACAGCGAAGTCGGCCGTCAAACTCTCGCCGATCGTCCATGAGGTCGCCTCGGTGCTCAAACGCACCATCGATCGCCGGATCGTGATCCGGACCGAAATCGAGGGGGGCGACGAGTGGATCACCAACGGCGACGCCAGCCAAATCACCCAGGTGCTGATGAACCTGTGCCTGAACGCCCGCGATGCCATGGCCGAAGGAGGGAATCTGGTCATCGGGGTCCATC
>JAYUUX010000727.1:0-2171 GCA_043754645.1 Verrucomicrobiales bacterium
GCGGGCATTCCCTTCGCCACCGCAGTCTTTTCTCCCGTGGCCGTGGTTTCGACAAACGCTCCGATAGACTCCTCGCCGATCTGCAGGTGCCATTGGTCCTGGTCGGCAAAGTAAGCGGCGAATGCTCCGCGCCGTGAGACGCCCAATCTCGTCGCCTCACTCCGAAGCCACGCCTGCAGCGGCACGGCGTCCCTCGGGACCTTGGCATATACCCGGGCGACAAGGCGCACGCCGGTGAAGCGCTCGAAGTTCGCCAGCTTGAAATTGAACGCCTTGGCCCGAGCCCATTCGGTCGGAAGCATCTTGTCGGGATCATCGAACGGCGAATCCGGTCCCGGTTCTTTCGGTCCGTTGTAACGCCGGGCCTTTGCAACCAGCGCTGCGAAGGCCGCGTCGTCCGCACGGAAAACCTTGGCCTTGTCGCCCAATCGCAGGATCTCCACCCGCATCGTATCGCCCTGCCGGATCGCCGGGAGCACGTCGAGCCCGCGAACGACGCGGCCGAAGACGGTGTGCAGATAATTCAGCCGCTGCTGCGCGCCGAGCATGAGACAGTATTGCGACCCGTTGCTGTCGGGTCCGTCGTTCGCCATCTGGAGCGTCCCCGCCGAGTCATGGCGAAGCCCGGGCACCAGCTCATCCGGGAAACCGTAGCCAGGCCCTCCGTCGCCAGTCGCAGTGGGATCTCCGCCTTGGATGACAAACCCAGCAACCACCCGGTGCCACTTGAGGTTTTCGAAGAAAGGTTTTCGCGGCCGGGGCCCGAGGGTCCCTTCCGCGAGGCCCACGTAGCTCACCGCCGTGAGCGGGGTCTTTTCAAAGAAGATCTCGCAGACGACCACGCCGCGTTCCGTCGTGATCCGGGTGTAGAGACCATCGGGAAGGCCGTGCGGATTCTCGACACCGGAGAGGACGACGGTTCCGAGCATGAGGACCACGGACAGAAGGACGCGGATCATGGCGACAACGTTTCAGGCCGGTTGGAACGACTCAACCCAAAGCGAGCCGGGTGCATGCCGTTCCCGGATGGCCACCAGCCGAGCGCCCGCTGGAGAAAAACCTGTAGGGGCCATTCGCAGATCCCGGCCGGATCAATTCAGCGGGAGAAAAACAGGACGCCAAGGACGACTCCAAAAGCGGCGGCGATACCCAGAACACCAAGGCAACCCTTACCGGAAGGCGCGGCGGAAAACTTCTCCGGAGAGATCTTCCGCAGTTCCGCTTCGAGGAACTCCACGGCTTCTTTCGAGTCCTTCAAACCCGCGCGGGTGCATTCACGGTGGATCTTGATGGCCGCGATCTTCTCACCGCGGAACAGGGCGTCCTGGATTTCGGAAAGTTTTTCGGGCGGCAGGGGTAGGCTCATGGGTTTACAAGGATACGGACAGACGATGCCGCCCGGTTTGGCCGAGCGCAACCGGGCGGACGGTGTGGGATGGACGCCTCGGAACGAGGAACGAGATCCGCAAACCAGCGCCGGTCCGAATGGAGAGCAAGGCCCACGCACAACTTCACCGATGAACCGCCGCGGGGGTTTACTTCTCCGCCTTCTCGAATCCGGGCGTTGGGACGAAGCGGCGTTCCAGTTCCCCGTCGGCGACCTTCCACACACGCACCTCCCCGTCGAAGGCGCCGCCGTAGACGAGGCCGCCCGCGTTGGGCACGGCGAGGCTCTGCACCCAGTCGCGGTGACCCTCGAATGTCCGCACGAGCGACTTCGTATCGATGCGGTATTGGCGGATCAGCCTGTCGGCCGAAGCGACGAAGAGATCGTTGCTCCGCACTATCAACCGCTGGATGTCGCCTTCCGGTTCCTTAAGCCGAAACTGTTCCTTCCCGTCGCTGACGCGCCAGCCATGGACGGCCCGATCGCGGCCCCCGCTGAGCACGAGTTTGCCGTCGGCGCTGAAGGCGGCCGCAAGCACGGGCGCGCTGTGGTTCATGTAGGTGGCTTCGACTTGGCCGTCCTCGACATTAGAAACCCTGACCGTCTTGTCGCGGCTGGCGGTGACCAGATGTTTGCTGTCCGCACTGAACGCGGCGGAGAGAACCCAGTCGGCGTGCGCCTGGACAACGCGGGCCTGCTTCCAGTCGGCTGTGGAAAAAAGCCGGACGGCATTGTCGGCTCCGGCGACGGCGAGAAACCGTCCGTCCGGGCTGAAGCGCACGTC
>JAYUUX010000728.1:0-3865 GCA_043754645.1 Verrucomicrobiales bacterium
GCCACAGCACCTTCAGCAGCGCGGCGGCCGCCGTGCTTACGGAATACTTCGGTGCGTCCTACGCCTTCTCGACTCCATCCCAGGATCCGAGCCTCCCAGTCACCCGCAGTTTCTCCAGCTTCCAAGCAGCCGCTGACGAAGCCGGACTTAGCCGCATCTATGGCGGCATCCACTACGACTTCGACAACACCGCCGGCCTTTGGGCGGGTGCGGGAATTGGCGGCTATGTCGTGGACAACTACTTCGCGCCCGTGCCGGAAGTGACGACGATCGGGACCATGGCCGCCGGCGTGATGATGGTTGGAGGGATGGTTCGACGGCGCCGTCAGGCGGATGTGGCCAAGTAGGCCAGGATTGATTCTTCAAAGGGCGGAATGGCAAAAGCTGTTCTGCCCTTTTCCTTTTCTCCGATGAACTCCGACGATGGAGCCCCCGCTCCGCGGAACGGATTTCAGAGCTTGGCCGGAAGCTTCGCCCTGAGGAACTCGATCCTCTTTTCCGTGGCCGAGATCTCGGCGGTGAGCTTTGCGGCGGAGCGTTTGTCCTGCGTGGCGAGCTTGTCGCGTTCGACCTGCTGGGCCGCGAGTTCGTCGCGGAGGCGCTGCATTTCGCCGTAGACCTTGGCGGCGGAAAGAAGGACCAGCCGGGCTTCGATGGCCGCCGTATCGCTCGACTTTGTTTTGGCATCCGCGAGTTCGTTCTCCGTATTGGAAATCTGGAGCGCGAGGGCAGGGGGGTTGAGCGGAAGTGTTCCGACCGGCTTGGCGTCCTTGGCCGAGAACACCGTCACGTTGCCGAGCCAATCGGCGGCCACGACGCGCTGGCTGTCGTGCGAAAGCACCGCGCGGACCGGCAGGTCGTTGGTGACGGCGGCCGACTTGGTCTTGTTGCCGTTGGCGTCCCAGATCGCCACTTGGCCGTCGCGTCCGCAGCTCGCGAACTTCCCGTCCATTCCCCAGTGGAATCCCAGCACGCCCGACGTGTGGGGCGTCCAGGTTTTGGCCTGTTTGCCTTCGGTCATTTCCCAGAGCTTGGCCGTCCCGTCTTCGCTTGCGCTGGCCAAGACTTTGCCATCGTTGCGCCACTGGACGGAGGTCACGCAGGACTTGTGTCCGGCGAGGACGAAAAGTTCCTGGGCGTTGTCGGGGTCCCACACGCTGATGCCGCCGTTGCGATCGGCGCTGGCGAGCTTTTCTCCGTCGGGGCTGAAGGAAAGGGCGGTCACCCAGTCGGTGTGCTTCTTGATCTTGTGGAGCACTTCGCCGGTCTTGGTGCTGTAGATCTTCACGAGCCGGCCGGGTCCACCGAGCGCGACCTTCGACTGGTCCGGGCTGAGATCAGCTGCGAGGGCGGTGTCGTATTCGTCGCCGATGACGGTGATGCGTTCGGCGGTTTCGATGTTCCAAAGGACAACGCGCCCCGACTTCCCGGGAATGCCTCCGCCAACGACCAGGAGTTTGCCGTTCCTGCTGAACTTCACGTCGGAAGGCGAACCTTCGGTGAACGGGACGATGCCGAGAAGTTCGAGCGTCTCGGTGTTGTAGAGCAACACCTGCTTCTGGCCGGTGATCGCGACCAATGGCGCCCACGGACTGGTGGCCATTCCGGTGGGAGCTGTCGCATGCGCAGAGGACGTGACTGGATCGAGCAGGAACTGCAGCGGCATCGGCGGTGGGCCGTCGGGTTTGCCCTGCGCCGCCGCGCCGACGCTGAGGTCGATGGAGGGCTTCTTGGCCGCGATGGCTTTGCTGCCCGATGTCTCGAGAAGTCCGCCGGCGATCCAGCGTTTGATGGTGTCGAGATCCTTGCCGGGAAGTTTGCTGGCCTTGGGAGGCATCTCCGGTTCCTCGGTGTGGTTGACCGAGCGGTGCAGCTTGCTGGCTTCCGGGTCACCGGAAACGACGACCAGACCGGAACCGCCGCCGCGCATCATCGCGGCGAAGGTGCTGAGATCCAGGTCGCCCTTCTTCTTGTCCGGGTTGTGGCACTTGTTGCAGTTGTTCTCGAAGACAGGGAGGACGTGTTCCTGGTAGGTGATCTTCTCCTGCGCCAAGACGACAGCGGATGCGGCGAAGAGACCGGCGAATGAAAGCGTGAGGGAACGGTGGAACATCGCGCTTCAGTGGTTGAAGAGGAATTCCTTCGAGTTGAGCAGCGACCAGAAGACGTCCTGCAACGCCTGCTCCTTCGACTTCGCCTTGTCGACGAAGGCCATCAGCTTGCTTCGTTCGTCGTCGGTGGCGGTCCGTCCGACGCATCGCATGTAGAGTTCGTCGATGACCTTGGCCGGTTCTTTGAGGTCCTTGATCAGCCGTTTAACCACTGGCGAGTTCTGGAGCTTGTCGTTGGTGGCGCTGCCGTTGAGGAGGTGAAGGGCCTGCGAAAGGTTGGGCTCGGTCTTCACTTCGCAGGAACAAACGGTCGTGCGGGTGGCGCGGCCGAAGGTGGTGAGGAAGTAGTTGGCGACGTTGCCATCGGCGATCTGCACGGCCCGGGTTCCGCGCGGGAGGCCCTGGTATTTGTCCGGCGTTTCAGCGACCTGGTTGATGCTGTCGAGCAGCACTTCAGCGCGCATCCGGCGGATGGACGCGCGGGCAAAGTTGCGGTCGTCGTGGGCGTTCGATTCGTTGGGCCGGGTGGAAAGCTGGTAGGTGCGGGAGACGCAGATGTCGCGCACGAGTTTTCGGAAGTCGTATTGGTAGTCGGTGAATTTCTTCCCGAGCGTGTCCAGCAGCTCGGGATTCACGGCCGGGTTGCTCACGCGAATGTCGTCGACCGGGTCGATGATGCCGCGCCCAAGGAAGTGGGCCCACACGACGTTGGCGAGGTTGCGGGCGAAGAACGGGTTCTTGGGTGAAGCCAGCCAGCTCGCGAGGACGGCGCGACGGGATTCGCCCTTGGCTATCTCGGGAACTTCTCCACCGAGGAACTTCGGCTTCACCGTCTTGCCGCCGACAGGGTGCTTCACGTCTCCGTCCGTGCGGTCGAACACGATGGTTTCACGCGGATCCTCCCCCTGCTTGCGGCCGATCTGCGGGAAGAACGCGGCGAAACCGTAGTAGTCGTTCATGGTCCAGCGGTCGAACGGATGGTTGTGGCACTGCGCGCACTGGACGCGCATTCCCATGAACACCTGGGCGACGTTCTCCGAGATCTTCAGCGTGTCGCGTTCGATCTGGTAGTAGTTCACCGCCGGGTCCGTGAGGGAGCTGCCCTTGGCGGTCAGGAGATCGCGCACGACCCGGTCCATCGGCTGGTTGGTGAGCATCCGTTCGCGGAGCCAGTCGAAGTAGGAAAGGGCGGCCTTCGTGCTGACCTCGTCGTTGCGCGAGCGGATGGCGAGGAGTTCCGCGAACTTCATTACCCAGAGGTCGGCGAACTCTTCGCGGGCGATCAGCTTGTCGACGAGTTCCTCTCGCTTCTCCTTCCTGGTGGATGCGGAGAACGCGCGCACTTCGTCGGCGCTCGGGAGCAGGCCGATGATGTCGATGTAGGCGCGGCGGATGAACGTCGCGTCGTCGCAGACCTCGGACGGAATGACCCGCAGCTTCCTGAGCTTCGCGTGGACGAGGTCGTCGATGTAGTTGTTCGATGTGATCTCCGGGAAGACAAAGCCAGCGGCCGGAGGGGAGACGACCACCTGCGAACCGACGGTGAACTCCTCGAACCGCGCCGTTACATAGGCCTCGCCGCGCTGGCCCGCGGTGACGATGCCGTCGTCCGAGATCTTTGCGGCGACATCGTTGTTGCTCAGGAAGACGGCGAGCGAAGTGACATCGCGGTCGGAGCCGTCGGAGTAGTGGGCGCGGACAATGAACCGTTGCCTTGATCCGGTCCCGATCAGGACCGTCTGTTGCGGGAGGAT
>JAYUUX010000729.1:0-3509 GCA_043754645.1 Verrucomicrobiales bacterium
GTCACAAAAAAACCGCAGGTGGCGACCTGCGGCTTCGGTGACGTTATGGATGTGGGATCATCACGGTCTCGAAAGCGCACAGGCGGCGGAGCCAAAAAAGGCCCGCCAGAACCCGTAGCTAAATCGATACCCGCAATTCACGGACGAAAACCTATCAACCGCCCCACGACCGTCAAGACTGCGAGCTAGGAAGGAACCTTCAGGGAGCGGCGATAAGGTCCACGTCCAAGCTTATCTCCCACTTCACTTCCGTCTCCGCAGCCCACATGCTCACCCGCATGCCGTGGCAGAAAATCACCCTCGTGGGCGTCGGCCTGCTGGGCGGGTCGCTCGGGCTCGCCATCAAGCAGCGCAAGCTCGCCGCCCGCGTCGAGGGATACGTCCGTCGTCCCGAGGCCGTCGCCGAAGCCGTCCGGCTCGGCGTCGTCGACGCGGCGACGTGCGACCTTGCGGCGGCCGTCAATGGCGCGGATCTCGTCATCTTCTGCACGCCCATCGCCCAGATGCGTGCGTTGTCCGAACGCGTTGCCAAGGCCCTCAGCCCAGGCGCGATCGTGACCGACGTCGGATCGGTGAAAGGCACCGTCGTCGCGGAGCTGGAACCCGTCTTCGCCGCCGTCGGAGCCACATTCATCGGCAGCCATCCCATGGCCGGCGGCGAACGCATGGGAGCCGCCGCGGCCCGGGCGGACCTGTTCAACAACGCCGTCTGCGTCGTCACCCCCACGCCGCAAACGCCCAGGACGGCCGTCGTCCGCGTGGAACATTTCTGGCAGGAGCTCGGCAGCCGCGTGCTTCGGCTCACGCCCGATCTGCACGACGAATTCGTCTCCCGCTCCAGCCACCTGCCGCACGTCATCGCCGCCGAACTGGCCAACTACGTCCTCAGCCCCGCGCTTCCCAAGGACCAGGCGCTTCTGTGCGCGTCCGGCTTCCGCGACACCACCCGCATCGCCTCCGGTTCGCCGGAAATGTGGCGCGACATCTCCATGGCCAACCGCCGCCACCTCGCGCGCGTGCTCGGGGTGTTCATCGAGGACCTGCAGGAGTTCCAGCACGCGCTGGAGCACGAGGACGTCCGGGCCATCGAGGAGTTCTTCACCAAGGCCAAACAACGTCGCGACGCCTGGTGCGGCCAAGGCGCGTCCTCATCTCCGGAATGAGCGCGCGATCTTTCCATGAGGTGGAGCGAGTCGCGCTGCGACTCGCTGGTCAGCCGCAGCGCGGCTGAACCCACCTTCGCAAACCGCCATGCCCCTTCCCGACCTGATCGAAATCGTTCCGCTCACCGCGCCTGTCACGGCAGAGATCACCGTGCCGGGGTCCAAGAGCATCACCAACCGCTCGCTCATCCTCGCGGCGTTGGCCGACGGTGTGACCACGCTGCGCGGCGCGCTTTGGAGCGAGGACACGCAGGTCATGGCCGAATGCCTGGAGAAGCTCGGCTTCGAGGTGAAGGTCGAGGCCGACCCCGCCGAGGACGGCAACCGCACCATCACCGTCCACGGACTCGGCGGGCGCATACCAAACGCCGGCACGCCGGAGAAGCCTCTCGAACTCTTCGTCGGCAACGCGGGCACCGCCGCGCGTTTCCTCGCCGCCATGGTCTGCCTAGGCGAGGGCGTCTATCGCCTCAGCGGCATTCCACGCATGCACGAGCGCCCGCAGGCCGCGCTGTTCGAGGCCCTGCGCGAACTCGGCTACCGCATCGATTCCGCGAACAACAAACTCCCGGCCGTCTTCCACGGAGGGGGAAAACAGAAAGCGGAAAACGGAAAGCGGAAATGTGTGGTCAGCGTGGAAGAGAGTTCCCAGTTCGCCTCCGCCTTGATCCTCGGCGCGGAACTCGGCGGCTGGGACATCGGCATCCGTGGCGGCGACGACGAGGAACTGCCGTATGTCGAAATGACCCGCGAGCTGGTGAAGGCGTTCCCGAAGAACGGAGGCTCGTTCCAGATCGAGCCGGACGCGTCGAGCGGGAGTTATTTCTGGGGTGCGGGCTGGTTGCTGGCGACCTGTGAGCAACGGGATTTCATGAAGAGTTTGACTGCCGAATCAAACGAGTCGGCACGACGGGCTCTCGCCGAGAAACACGTCAGGCTTAGGAGAACGAATCTGAGGGTAGCCGACTGGCCTGAGAGTGGCTGGCAGAAGGACGCCGACTTTACGACCTTTGCCATGAGGTCAGTGCCCGGCTTGGCGGCGGAGATTTCCCGGGCCCGTGATCTGGCCGACAGCATCATGACGGCAATCGTCTTGGCCCCATTCGCAAATTCAGCAGTCCGCTTCACCGACCTAGGCCGTCTTCGCGTGCAGGAGTGCGAACGCGTCGTCGCCCTGCGGACGGAGCTGACCAAGTGCGGCGCTAAGGTCATCGAGGAAGGCGACACGTTGACCGTGTATCCGTCCGAACTCCACGGCGCGGAGATCGAGACCTACAACGACCACCGCATGGCCATGTGCTTCGCCGTGCTCGGCCTGAAGGTTCCCGGCATCAAGCTCCGCAACCCCGGCTGCGTGAAGAAGACCTTCCCCAACTTCTTCCAAAAACTCGCTGCATCAGCATCCCACGGCCTCGGCGCCACCATCCTCGACGCCTCCGGCCGCAAGCTCTCCGGCGACGAGCTGTTCGCCGGCTAAAAAATGTCCCATACTCCGCTTCGGCGGGAAATCGGGTTGCGGGCGCGGCCCGCCGGGGTTCAGCTTCAGACAGTCTCAACCAAGGCCCTTCAAATCGCATGAACACGTCACATCGCCTCGCGACTCTTGCTCTTCTTCTAGTTGGTTTGTTCGTTGCACCAGGCCAAGCCCGGGCCGCTGATCCCACGCCGGCAGAGACGTCAAAGGCCGATCCAAAGAAGGAGGTCGCCGCGACGAAGGCGAGGGCGGAGAAGGGAGATGCCGAAGCCCAAAACAACATGGGCTCGCACTACTACATGGGCGAAGGCGTGGAGAAGAACTACGTCGAGGCGGCGAATTGGCTTCGCAAAGCCGCCCAACAGGATCACGCGGAAGCGCAAAATAGGTTAGGATTTTTCTACGCCAACGGGCTTGGCGTGAACGAGGACTACGCCGAAGCTCTGAAATGGTTTCGCAAAGCCGCTGATCAGAATTACGCAAAGGCGCAATTCAACTTAGGAGGTCTCTACTTCTTCGGGCGGGGCGTGCCCAAGGACTACGCCGAAGCGCTGAAATGGTTTCGCAAGGCGGCCGACCAGGGTAATGCCGACGCCCAATACAACCTGGGAGTTCTCTACCTCAACGGCCTGGGCTTGAAGCAGGACTACGCCGAGGCCGCGAAGTGGTTTCGCAAGGCGGCTGGCCAGGGTGATGCCCAGTCCCAATCTAACTTGGGAGTGCTCTACAAAGATGGCCAAGGCGTGAACCAGGACTACGCCGAGGCGGCGAAGTGGTTTCGCAAAGCCGCTGACCAGAAACACGTCGACGCGCAATATCGGCTTGGAATGCTGTTTCTCAACGGCCAAGGCGTGAACCAGGACTACGCCGAG
>JAYUUX010000730.1:0-3169 GCA_043754645.1 Verrucomicrobiales bacterium
GGCGCCGCAGGAGCGGCCGGGACGGCCTTCAGCAGCCGGATCAACAACATCATCGCCCGGGCTTCCGGCCAGGGGGAGTTTCAGATCCTCGGTTCCGTCAAGATCATCGCCGATGAACGGACCAACTCGCTCCTCGTCTTCGCCACCGACCAGGACATGGTCATGATCAAGTCGATCATCGAGAAGCTGGACGTCGTGCTCGCGCAGGTGCTGATCGAGTCAATCATCCTCGAGGTATCGACCAACGACAGCCTCAACTACGGGGTCAGCGCGGGGCAACCCAGGACGCAGAACGGAAAGCTCAGCAGCTTCGGGGGAATGAACAATGGCCAGAACTTCCCCAACCTGGCGACAAATGCGCTCTCGGCCATCAATTCTCTGCCGGGGGGATTCAGCTAGTTCGGCCAGTGGGGCAACGACCTCGATGTCGCCGTCACGGCAATTGCAAGGAACGGAACTGTCAACGTCCTCTCCCGGCCAAGGGTTCAGACCTCGCATGCTGTTCCCGCGACGCTCAAGATCGGCAATACCGTCCCTTATGTGACGGGCACCTTTTTCGGTGGAGGAAACATCGGAGGGCAATCGTCGTCGCAGTATCAGCAGACCTTCGTCGGCATCGACCTGCAGGTGACTCCGCTGATCAACCCGGACGGGCTCGTCGTCATGGACATCGTCCAGGACATCCAGCAACTCGGCACCCCGACCTCGATCGACGGCAACGACGTCCCGACGACCACGCAGCGGGCCGCGAGCGCCAAAGTCGCAGTCCGCGACCGCGAGACGATCATCCTCGGCGGCTTCATGTCCAAACAGTCGACCAAGACAAAATCAGGCGTGCCCTTCCTCAAGGACATCCCCGGTCTCGGAGCCTTGTTCCGAAGCACGGGCAACGATGGCCAACAGGTCGAGCTCATGGTTCTGATTCGTCCGACAGTCCTTCCCACTCCTGAAGCCGCCGCGCTCGAGGCCGCGGATCAACGCGACAGGATGCCCGGCATCAAACGCGCGGAACTCGAAACCCGCGAAGATGAGCGCCGCCAAGAAAAGGCGGTGGAGAGGGAAATGCGGAAGAAACTCGGACTGAAGACCGGCGGCTGACCCCCGAAAAAGAAACCCGTGGTCGGAGCGACAGGATTTGAACCTGCGACGTCTTGCTCCCAAAGCAAGTGCTCTACCAGGCTGAGCTACGCTCCGTTTTCCACGGGACTGCACTATCGGTGTCCGTCGGTCTCGTAGCAATGCTTTCTTCCGTCCGATTCGTCTCTTTACCCGAAACCGCCTGTTGCTAGGTTCGACCCATGTCGAAACCTCCGGACGATGGTCCGAAGAAGAAAATCAACCTCCGCACGCCCGATGTGATGGAGGCCGTGCAGGCCCAGGTCGTCCTGCACTACCGCAGTGAACTGGTCGAACGCATCCGCGCCAGCGGCGGCGTCCTGAGCGCCGACGGCCTGACCATCAAGCTCGCGAAGGAATTCGGCTTCTGCTACGGCGTCGAACGGGCCATCGACCTGGCCTATGCCGCCCGCAAGGTGTTTCCCGAGCCCAAACGTGTATTCCTGCTTGGTGAGATCATCCACAACCCCGAGGTGAACGACCAGATCCGTGGCATGGGCATCGTCAGCGTGAAGCCCAAGCCTTCGCCAGAGGAGATCGCCCACATCACGGCCGACGACGTCGTCATCATACCCGCCTTCGGCACGGAAGTGACCACCCGCCGCGCGCTCGAGGAGAAGGGTTGCCAACTCGTCGACACCACCTGCGGCGACGTCATGAGCGTGTGGAAACGTGTTCGGCAGTATTCCAAGGAGAGCGTCACCAGCATCATCCACGGCAAGGCCAAACACGAGGAGACCAAGGCCACCACCAGCCAGGCGACGGCCTACGGCTCAGGCCACTACCTCGTGGTCTTCACGCTCGAGGAGACCGACTACGTCTGCGACTACATCCTCAATGGCGGCAACAAGGAGGACTTCCTGGCCCGGTTCAAAGGAGCCTACTCCGCCGGATTTGATCCCGACCTTCATCTCAACGCCGTGGGTGTCGCGAACCAGACCACGATGCTCCGGGGCGAGACGGAGGAAGTGCAGCGGCGCTTCAAGGCGGCCATGCAGAGGAAGCACGGCGACGCCAAGCTTCCGGATCATTTCCGCTTCTTCGACACCATCTGTGGTGCGACGCAGGAACGTCAGGACGCACTGGAGAAAATGCTGTGCCAGCCGATGAACCTCCTGCTCGTCATCGGCGGCTACAATTCATCCAATACGTCGCACCTCGCCGAGATGGGCGAAAAGGTCTTGCCCACCTACTTCATCAAGAACGCAGCCAAGATGGAATCGGCCGCGCTGATCCGTCACTGGAACCAGCACACGAACCAGGAGATCGAAACACCGAATTGGTTTCCCGCATCGAGCCCGCTGACCATCGGCATCACCGCCGGCGCATCCTGCCCCAACAACCTGATCGAGGACACCATCCGCCGCCTCTTCCAGCTCAAGGGCGTCGCGGTAGAATCCCTTCTCGCCAATTAGGCCGCCATGCCCTGTTCCCGAGCAGAACTTGAACAGCGCGAGCGCACCATCCTCGCATCCTACGCCCAGCTCAGCGCCGAGACCCGCGGCCGCCGGCACAAGGAGGAGCCTCCCGAGTGGCGCACCCAATACCAGCGCGACCGCGACCGAGTGATCCATTCCCGCGCCTTCCGCCGATTGGAATACAAGACGCAGGTGTTCCTCAACGGTTCCGGCGACCACCTCCGCACCCGCCTCACCCACACGATGGAAGTGGCGGCCATCTCGCGGAACATCGCCCGGGCCCTGCGCCTGAACGAGGACCTGGTCGAGACCATCGCCCTGGCGCACGATCTGGGACACTCGCCCTTCGGCCACAAGGGCGAGGAGGTCCTCAACCGCATGATGCGCGGCCACGGGGGCTTCGAGCACAACCGCCAGTCCCTCCGCGTGGTTGAGCTGCTCGAACAGAAGTATCCGGGCTTCGCCGGCCTCAACGTCTCCTGGGAAGTCCGGGAAGGCCTCGCCAAACACGAGACCGCCTACGACAAACCGGGCAAGAAGCTCGGCTTCACCGCCAAGAACTCGGGACTCGAAGCGCAGGTGGCCAATCTCGCCGACGAGGTCACCTACTACAGCCACGACCTCGACGACGGCCT
>JAYUUX010000731.1:0-4166 GCA_043754645.1 Verrucomicrobiales bacterium
CTGCGCCCGACGGCCTTCAACGAGTCAACGTCTCCTCCATTGCTACCGACACACCGACCTGTGAGGCCGTCAACGTCTGGCACATGATCCGGCCGTTGCCGGATGCCTATGAACTAGCCCACCAGTCCGAAATTGCCATCTAAATGACCAGGGAAGACCGCAAGCAGTAGCCGCCGACGTGAGGAGGCGACGTGGGTTCGGGCTCAGGCCCTCAACTTCATCAGCAGGTCCTTGCTCTCGACGGTTTCGCCGACCTGGCAGTGGATCTCGGCGACGACGCCGTCGACGGGCGCGGTGACGGTGGTCTGCATCTTCATCGCCTCCATCATGAACAGCTTGTCGCCCTTCACCACCTTCTGGCCGACGGTCACGGCGATGGTGCTGACAAGTCCGGGAATCGGCGCGCCGATCTGGAGCGCGTCGGCGATGTCGGCCTTGAGGCGGGTCTTGGTCTGCGGCGCGACCTTCTTGTCGGCGATGAACGCCTCGCGGGTCATGCCGTTCAGCTCGTAGCTCACGGTGCGACGGCCGTCCTTGTCCGGATCGCTCACACTGACGAGCCGGATGACAAGCGTCTTGCCGGATTCGATCTCGACGCTGATCTCCTCGCCGCGGCGGAGGCCGTAGAAAAAGGCGTGCGTGGGCAGGACGCTGACGTTGCTGAACTCGCGGTCGTGTTTGGCGAAATCGAGGAACACCTGCGGATACATCAGGTAGCTCCAGACCTCATCCTCGGTGGCCTCGCGTTTGAGCTTCTCGGAAAGTTCCTTGCGGATCTTGTCGAAGTTCGCCGGCGTGGCGACCGCTCCGGGGACGACGCCCTTCTCGAAATTCTTCTTCGCCTCGGCCGCGCGTTTCTCGCCGAGGACGACCTTCTGCACCTCCGCAGGCCAGCCACCTTCGGGCCAGCCAAGGCCGCCGGAGAGCATGTCGATGACGCTTTCGGGGAAGGGCGTTCCGCCCGGCTCCAGGTTTCCGACGTCGGCCGTCTTGATGCCGCGGCTGAAGAGGAAGAGCGCCATGTCGCCGACCACTTTGGACGACGGTGTCACCTTGACGATGTCGCCGAAGAGCTGGTTGACCTCCGCGTAGAGCCGCGCGATCTCGGGCCAACGATGCGATACGCCCATGCTGGCGGCCTGTTCCTTGAGGTTGGTGTATTGGCCGCCGGGCATCTCGTGGAGATAGACCTCGGCGCTGCCGGTCTTCGGCGCGGTGTCGAACGGCGTGTAGACTTCGCGGACCTTCTCCCAGTAGTCGGAGAATTCCTGAAGCGTCTCGCGGTCGAGCTTCGTGTCGCGCGGCGTGTTGCGGAGCGACTCGGCCACGGAGTTCAGGTTCGGCTGCGACGTGCTGCCGGACATGCTGGCGATGGCGAGATCGACGACGTTCACGCCGGCCTCGCTGGCCTGGAGGATGGACGACGCCTGGACGCCGGCTGTGTCGTGCGTGTGGAAATGAATCGGGAGGCCGATCTCTTCGCGGAGAGCCTTCACGAGTTTGCGCGCGGCGAAGGGGCGGCAGATGCCGGCCATGTCCTTTATCGCGAGGAAGTGCGCGCCCATCTTCTCCAGTTCCTTGGCGAGCTTGACGTAGTATTTGAGCGAATACTTGTCGCGCTTCTCGTCGAGGATGTCGCCGGTGTAGCAGACGGCGGCCTCGCAGATCGCGTGCGTGTCCTGCACTGCGTCCATCGCGACGCGGAGGTTCGGCAGGTAGTTCAGGGAATCGAAGATGCGGAAGATGTCCATGCCCGACGCGGCGGCGTGCTTCACGAAGCCGGCGACGACGTTCTCGGGATAGTTGGAATAGCCGACGGCATTGGAGCCCCGGAAAAGCATCTGGAAACAGACGTTCGGCACCTTGGTGCGAAGCTCGCGCAGACGGGACCAGGGGTCCTCGTTGAGGAAACGCATGGCCGTGTCGAAGGTCGCGCCGCCCCACATCTCCAGCGAGAAGAGGCCGGTCTTGGCGTCGCCGAGGCGGTGTGCCAAGGCGTCGGCGCAGGCCAGCATGTCGTAGCTGCGGACGCGCGTGGCCATGAGCGACTGATGGGCGTCGCGGAAGGTGGTGTCGGTGACGAGGAGGCGCTTCTGCCTGAGCGTCCACTCGGCGAACTTCTTCGGCCCCAGTTCCAGCAGAAGGTCGCGTGTTCCTTTGGGCATAGTGGCACCGGCGCCCCCGCCGGTGGCCAGTCGGGCAGGCGCCCCCGCCTGCCGGGCCTTCGCGTCAATAGGCGAGGGCGCCTGTTGGACGGAGACAGGCGGGGCGCCTGTCCCGCTAGGCTGGGGCACTGCGCGTGGCACGATGGGGATCTCGACGGCCTTGGCGGGCTTGTAGCCCTTGGCGTGCGGGTTGCCGTTGACGATCACATTGCCGAGGAAGTTCAGCAGCTTCGTCGCGCGATCCTTGCGGGACTTGAAGGTGAATAGCTCCGGCGACGTGTCGATCAATGTCGTGGTGGCCTGGCCGGTGCGGAACTGTTCGTGGCGGATGACGTTTTCGACGAAGGGAATGTTCGTCTTCAGGCCGCGGATGCGGAACTCCGACAGCGCGCGCGACATGCGGTCCATCGCGATCTCGTAGGTCTGGCCGGATGCGATGACCTTCACCAGCATCGAGTCGTAGAATGGCGTGATAACGGCGCCGGTGTAACCCATCGCGCCGTCGAGCCGGATGCCGAAACCGCCGGGAGAGCGGTAGGCGAGGATCTTGCCGTAGTCCGGCATGAACTTGTTCTCCGGATCCTCGGTGGTGACGCGGGACTGGATGGCGTAGCCGTTGCGCGGAACCTGGTTCTGGACGGGCATGCCGACTTCCTTGGAATGCAGCGCGTGTCCCTGGGCGATGAGGATCTGGGCGCGAACGAGGTCGAGGCCAGTGATGACCTCGGTGACCGTGTGCTCGACCTGGATGCGCGGGTTCATCTCGATGAAGAACCACTCGTGGCGGTCGAGGTCGTAGAGGAACTCGATGGTGCCGGCGTTGTCATACTTCACCTCGCGGGCCATCCGCGCGGCGGCGTCGCAGAGTTCCTTGATGACATGCTCAGGCAGGCCGAAAGACGGCGCGACTTCGATGACCTTCTGATGGCGGCGCTGCACGGAGCAGTCGCGCTCGTAGAGGTGGATGACGTTGCCGTGCTTGTCGCCGAGGATCTGCACCTCGATGTGCTTCGCGCGGGGAATGTATTTCTCGAGGAAGACCGCGCCGTTGCCGAACGCGCGCGCCGCTTCGCCCTGCGCTTCGTCGAGCAATCCCGCGAGATCCGCCTCCTGCTTGACCACGCGCATGCCGCGGCCGCCGCCGCCGAAGGCCGCCTTGATGATGAGCGGGAAGCCGATCTGCTTGGCGGCCTTGAGCGCTTCCTTGCGATCGGAAATGGGTTCCTCGGTTCCCGGCAGGACGGGGACATTGATCCGTTGGGCCAATGCACGCGCGGCCGTCTTGTCGCCCATCATCTCCAGCAGGTGCGGGCTCGGTCCGACGAAGGTGATGCCGGCTTTGGCGCAGGCGCGGGCGAAGGCGGGATTCTCGCTGAGGAAGCCGTAGCCGGGATGGATCGCATCGACGCCCTTTTCCTTGGCGGTGGCGACGATGCTCTCGATGTCGAGATACGCCGCGACGGGGCCTTTGCCCTGGCCGATCTGGTAGGACTCGTCGGCCTTGAAACGATGCAGGCAGAAGCGGTCCTCCTGGGCGTAGATCGCGACGGTCTTGAGCCCGAGCTCCGTGCCCGCGCGGAAGATGCGGACGGCGATCTCGGAACGGTTTGCGGCCATCAGCTTCCGGAACGGGCGGACGGCAGTGGTGTCGGCGTGTCGGTTCGGCATAAGCGCGGCAGGAGTTCTAGGCAATGCCCGCCCAAGTGCCAAAGGAAAGTTGGCCTTTCACCGCAGCCCGATTCGAAGGCTCTCGCCCACCGATCAGGCCGGCTCCTGCTGGCTGATGCAATGGAAGCTGCCGAGGCCCTGGATTGGTCGTGTCGTGAAGGTGGTCCAGGATCCCGTGGGAATCATGGCTGAGGCACCGGGGAGCGTCGTTGCCACTCGTTGCGAGAACCCGTTAAACGCGGCGTATTTACGGGGGCGAGGCCAGGCTTTCCCGGTTTTCCATTGCATGGGGCCCACTGATGTGATCGCGTGATAAACAGGCAGGAAAAAACG
>JAYUUX010000732.1:0-6042 GCA_043754645.1 Verrucomicrobiales bacterium
CTTTCCAGAGCGGACCTTGTTTGCCTCAGACCTCGTATCCGCCAGGGCTTTCACCGTGGCCACGCCGATTCGTCCATCCTTCATCGAGTCCTGCCAAAACTGATCGGCCCCCACTAAGTCCGCAGTCTTCTTCCACCAGTCAATGTATGAGAGCCCGTCTTCGCGCGTTCTCACTTCCCCAAGTCTTCTTCGGCATTCGGCGTCGTGAAAATACTGCCCCACCTCCAGCCATTCTTTCGCCTTCTTGGTTTTAGGCGGATCGCAGTCCAAAAGCTGACGAAGCTCTCCTTCACCGAAGGCATTCGCTTTCGCAAAGTGCGCCGAGATCAATTCCCGGAAGCCCTTCTCGCTTGTGTAAACCTTCCAGCGAAACGATTTCCGTTTGCCGTCAAGTCCACGGACCACGACGAATTCCTCGAACTCGTCTTGCTTGGCGGTTCCCCCTTCGGCTTTCCCTGGACGATAGAGCTTCGTCAATGGGATGCCGTCATTCTGCACAAAGTTCCGAAACGCACGCGCTGCCTCTTCCCTGCGTTCACGCGCCGGCCTTTCCAGCTCATCTCGCCAAGCCTTCTCTGCACCCACGAGAAGGCGGGCGGCATCCGGCAGGCAGACGTTGGGATCATTGATGCTTCTGAGCCTCGCCAACTCCACGGAGAGCGTCGCCACCCTGAAGCACGGCTCCCATGCCAGCGTTTGTCCCTGATTCTCTGTCCAACGCCTGAGGGCTTGGTTTGCCCTTTTCGCGAGCGCAAGTAGCTCCTTCATGCCTTCGGGATCCAATAGCTCGCTCATTGGCCGATTCCTTCCGCCGGCAGGCATTCCAGCACGTAGCCCCGGAACTGCTCCGGAATCTGGGTCTTGATGCACCAGACCATCGCCTCGCGGGCTGTGAGCGGAATCAGCGTCTCTCGGCTCTTCAACCTGCTCTTCCGCTCCCTGACCACTTCGGCACGCTCGGGCGAGCCCACCGGATGACCGGAGAAAAGTTCAGGAGCCAAATCGTAGGAGGATTCACCTGGTTTGAGTTGTCGCCCATCCAGCAGAATGGCTTCGACTGTAAGAAAGAAGTCCCCTCTCTTGGTCTGGTAGAGGTGGAACGACGCATGGTCTGCCTCTTCGCTGATGAGGGTTTTGGATTTAGCCGTATCGTAGCTCTTGCCGTTGATGGTCGCTCGCATGGTTGGTCCTCAGTCAGGTTTGTGGTTCACACGCTTTCCAGCACGTAGCCCCGGAACTGCGCGGGGATCTGGGTCTTGATGCACCAGATCATCGCCTCCCGTTGATCGACGGGGATGATGGTGCGGCAAAGCCGATAGCGCCTCCCACGCTCGGCCGTGGTTTTAGGATCGCCGAAGCGATTTCCCCTTGGAGTCAGCTCCGGCGCGATGTCCTCGATGCATTCGGACGGAGCCAGGCGATGCCCGTCGAGATACCGGTCCTCCTTCACAAGGAAGAAGTCTCTGTGCCGGGTTTGGTAGAGTTTGGCGTCTCCCGCATCGCTGAAGCCGGTTGCCACTTCCTCCGACTTGTCGGTGTCGTAGGTTCTGCCGTTGATCGTCGCTCGCATGGTCGGTCCTTTCTGTGCCGCCCGCCGGTCGTCGCCTTAGCCAGTCCGGCGTCGGGCGGATGCCGGATGGAATTGATGGAACTGCCAAAAGGAGGGATGCCCATGCTTGGGCCTTCTCCTGCCAAGGTCGGCGTCATCGCCGTTGGTGTTGTCTCTCGGGCCAGCTTCGTCCGCAATCGTCTCGCGGCCATTGGCGATAAATTTCGCACCACCGGACCCATCGCTCCATTCATCGGTCTACTCGGCGTCATACCCCCCCCGCCCCGGACCGTGCCTTCGTCCGTCCGTCCGTCCACTCTTCCTAGGCGGAGCGGACGGATGGATGGAGGTCCGTCCGGGGAAACTCCCGCCGGGACTGGCTCGGATCGGAGCTGGGGACCAAGGGGAGAGAAGGAATCTCTCTTCTTCCTTGGGCTTGTCGGTCCGGCTCATCCCACAAGGTCGGGCAGGCGGCTCAAGGCGTCGGCTTTGCTGTCTTCTGAGGTGTGGGTATAGACGCGGCTCACGTCGGCGCTTTCATGTCCGGCCACGTCCATCACGACGGACTGCGCAGCGCCCGTCGCCTTCAGCCAGGACACGAAGCTGTGCCGGAGGGAATGGAAGCTGATCTCGGAGGCTTGGCGCTTCTTCGACCGGCCCTCCTGCTTCTCCGCCCCCTTGGCCAGCCGTTCGTCCTCGTCCTCCGCGTGGTGGCTCTGGCGCGAGGCCAGGCCCGCGTCCGCCAGCAACGCCGCGAACTGGTTGGAGAGCGAACCCACGCGGCCAAGTCGTCGCAGCACATCAAACGCGCGCGGGTGCAGCGGTGCCTTCGGGTCGTCGCCGGCCACCGCCTCGACGTGTGCTCGCAGCGGTCCCACGAGCGGCAGGATGATCTGCCGGGCCGTCTTCCGGCTGACGTAGCGGAGTTCACCCCGGGAGAGATCCACATTCTGCCAGGTCATCGCCGCGTTGTCCCCGAGCCTCGCGCCGGCGTAGATGCCGACGAGGATGATCGACCGCCATTCCGGGTCCGCCACGGAGAGCAGCGCCTTGACCTCGGCCACGGTGAAAGCCCGGCGTCCGCCGGCTTCTTTCGATGACTTCAGCGGCCGAACAAATCGGGCCTCGTTCCGAGGAATGAATCCGTCGGCTTCGGCCGCGGCGAGCATCGAGCGCACCAGCTTCAGGGCGAGGTTGGCCGTGCTCCGCGCAACCCGCTTCGACTCCGCGTCACGGAACCGCGCGATGTCTTCGCGCCGGAGATCCGCAATGTCTTGATCGGCCTTCGGTCCCAAAAAGGCGAGGAAGCCGGTCGCTGCCTTCTGGTGCCACGCTGCCGTAGCGGGTGCGACCTCCTCGCGCGTCCGTTCCAACCAAGCGTCGATGAACCCGCGAGTGGTCTTCGTTTCCAGCCCGTGCCCGGTGGAGCGCCGCAGAAGATCATTGAAGGCCCGGTGGACCAGCCGCCGACTGTATCGGTCCTCGATCGTGTCGAGGAATTGCTTCGCCTGCTCGGGAGTGCGCCGGCCCTGGGCAGCCTCCTCGAAGGCATCGGCGATGCGTGCGGCCAGCTTCTTGTCGCCCGTGCCAGTGGACTTCTTCAGCTGTCGCCGCGCGTTGCCCTCGATTGAGGTGATGCACGCCCAAAAAAAGGGAGTCCGGTCGTCGAGGTAGAGGCTGCTCATAGCGTCTGAAACAGAGCCTGGCATGAAACCGAGTCAGAATCAAAGTCAGAATGCCGCCGACGTTTTTCCGTGACGCCGACTTTGTAAGTCGTTGATTTATAGATCTACAATTTTCGGCGTTAGTCCCCGTTGATTCCGGGGGTTCGAATCCCCCCCTCTCCGCCACTCTTCCCGACGGTCGTCCTCCATGAGTATCCGCACCGAATTTGTAAACTGTTGGGAGGGGACCCAGAACACAATCGCGGGCTCTCACTGACAGACACTGGACGAACAGCGCTTTGCGGGCCTTTCCATCGAACCATCCGGGCTCCTGGCGGGCCGTGACCAAGTCTCCAACTCCCGTTTCCGGGCGAGCGATTCAAGCCGGGTTGAAAGTTTCCCGCCTTCGCCCGAGAGCTTCAGGAACGAGCGGGAAGGGTCGGATCACCATCGTGAAACTAGCAATGGGACTGCTGGAGCGATGAGCAACTACCGCTCGGAACCACGGGCGGCGCGGGTTTTTGTCAAGGGCAGGTTCCCGAACGGATGCGGTGCAACCTCAGGTCAGAATCTCATGCACCACCTTGCCGTAGACGTCCGTCAGGCGGAAGTCCCGGCCGGCGTAGCGGTAGGTCAGACGCGTGTGTTCCAGGCCCAGGGCGTGGAGGAGCGTGGCGTGCAGGTCGTGCATGTGAACGGCATTCTCGACCGGGCGGTAGCCGAAATCATCCGTCGATCCGTAGGTGAGGCCGCCGCGCACGCCGCCACCGGCCATCCACATTGTGAAGGCCTGCGGATGGTGATTGCGGCCGTCTCCGTTTTCCACCATCGGGGTGCGGCCGAATTCGCCGCCCCACAAGACCAGTGTGTCCTCCAGAAGTCCGCGCTGTTTCAGGTCGTCGATCAAGGCGGCGACGGGCTTGTCCACTTTCGCGCACTCCTCGACGGTCCCTTCCTTGACCTTTTTGTGATGGTCCCAGGTGTAGTCCGTTGAAACCTGGATGTAGCGGACCCCGCGTTCGGCGAATTTCCGGGCAAGGAGACACTGCCGGCCGAAGTTGTCGGTGGGGGCGGAACCGATGCCATAAAGGTCGAGGGTCCGACGCGATTCGCCGCTCAAATCCATGATCGCCGGCATCGTCGACTGCATGCGAAACGCCAGTTCATAGTTCGCGATGAGTCCTTCGATCCGCGGGTCGGGACCGACGGCACCGAGGTGCCGCCGATTGAGCGATTGAATCAATTCGAGCTGGTCGCGCTGGCTGGTCGAACTGGTCCGCGGGTTGCCGAGGTTGGACACCACCGCCTTCGCGATCGGGATCTCGGCCGAGCCGATGGCCATGCCCTGATGGTTGGCCGGCAAAAACGCGTTGCCATAGTTCTGCACGCCGCCATGGCCGCGGGGCGGGGAGATCGTGATGAAGGCCGGCAGATTCTCGTTTTCCCGGCCGAGCCCGTAGCTGACCCAGGAGCCGACGCTTGGCCGGACGAGATTCGCCTGGCCGGTGTGCAGGCGCAGCAACGCCTCTCCGTGGGCATTGCCTTCGGTGTGCATGGATCGGACGACGCACATCCGGTCGGCGTGCCGGGACAAATGGGGCAGCAGATCATTCATCCAAATCCCCGCCTGGCCGTGTTGGCGGAAGGTGAAAGGCGAGCCAAGCACCTTCCCGAGTTTGTCCTTCTTGCTGCCGACGGTTTCGCCGAGGAGTTCCTTGCCGGCCTCCGTGTTCAAGCGCGGTTTGGGGTCGAACATGTCCATGTGGCTCGGTCCACCCCACATGAACAGGAAGATCACCCGCTTCGCGCGCGCGCGAAGGTGCGGGACGGGCGCGAAGTTCGGACCGGTCGCTGGAGAGGTCGCTCCCAAGGCATCTTTCCCAGCCAAGGCAGCGAGTGCGAAACTCCCAAACCCGCCGGCGCTGGCGCGCAACATGTCGCGCCGGGTGATCGGTTTCGTGAAGTGGTGGCAGTTCATGGATCAATCGAGGGTTTGAAACCGGCTGGAGGCGAAGAGCGCCTGGCACGCGAGCGACCACGCCTGCAGATTCACATCCTTGCCGTCGACGGGGACCATCCGGGCTTTTGACTGCCGGACGAAGGAAACGAGGTCGGCCCGTTCTCCCGGTGTCGGCGGCGCGCCGAGCGACAAATGAAACAACCGGTCGATCATCTCTTTGTCGCCGGCCGACGGGTTTTCCGCCAACAGGCGGCGCGCCAACGCCTCGGCGGCCGCCATGACGGACGGATCGTTGAGCATGAACAACCCCTGGGTGGCCACCATCGTTTCGGGCCGCATGCCGGTGGAGGTTTGGGGATTGGTGAAGTCGAACACATCGAAGACCTCCGGCAGATCATTGCGGATCACCGGCAGGTAGACGCTTCGATTGGGAAAATCCGTGCGCCGGCGGTTCTTGTTCGCGCCCACAGCGGTGGCCTGATCGCCCAGGTAGGAGACCGAGGACTCCATGGGCTTGAGTTCCAACTGGCCGGCCACCGCGAGCATGGCGTCGCGCATGGCTTCCGGCTCAAGGCGCCGCCTCGGTGCCCGCCAAAGCAGGACATCGTCGGGATCGATGGCGGTGCCCGCCTTGTTCTCGCGGCTGCCCATGGTGAACGTCCGGGTGAGCACGATCTGCCGCACGAGGTGCTTGACCGACCAGCCTGAGTCGATGAGGTCGCGGGCGAGAAAATCCAGCAGCTCGGGGTGGCTGGGGGCCTCGCCGGTGCGACCGAAATTGTCGACGGTGCGGACGAGGCCGCGACCGAACAAATGATGCCACACCCGGTTGGCGAGGACCCGCGCGGCGAGCTGCCCCGCGCCATTCC
>JAYUUX010000733.1:0-4888 GCA_043754645.1 Verrucomicrobiales bacterium
CTGCGGCCTGGAAGGCCGCGCTCCCAAGATGGAGGAAATCCATTGAACCGGCGTTCCACGAAAACCTAGCTTCGTCCCCAGATGT
This sequence comes from Verrucomicrobiales bacterium, assembly GCA_043754645.1. Lineage (GTDB taxonomy): Bacteria > Verrucomicrobiota > Verrucomicrobiia > Limisphaerales > CANJSG01 > CANJSG01. The sequence continues at coordinate 86 of JAYUUX010000733.1, forward strand.
CCGGCCAAGCGCCCGAGCCCAGCACCAAGTCCGCGAAGTTCCCCCAGGTCTGGCTCGTCCTCGTCTTCCTCAACACGCTGGTGTTCGCAGTCGAGTATTGGCTGCGGATGAGGAATCCCGAACTGGCGGAACGCTGGTATCGGGAGCTGCGTCTGCTGCCACGGGACGTGCAGGGCGGAAAGTTTTGGCAACTCCTCAGTTTCCAGTTTCTCCACGCCAACCTGTCGCACCTGGTCCTCAATCTCATGGGCCTCTCGTTCTTTGGCCGGCCGTTGGAGGTGGCGCGGGGCGGATTCGCCATGCTGGTTCTCTATCTGGTGACGGGAGTGGTCGGCGGTTTGGCGCATTGTGTTCTCGGGTGGGTCTTCCCGTTCCACTACGGCAAGGTGGCGGTCGTCGGGGCGTCGGCCGGGCTCTACGGATTGATCGGGTCGTTTGCGTGGGCGCACTGGAATGAACGGTTCACCAGCAGCTTCCTCGGCGGCCGGATCAATTACGCGTGGACGGGGCAGGGGATGTTCATCCTCTTCCTTGTCGTGGGCGTCGTCTGCATGGTGGACACGAAGGCGAAGGTCGCCCACGACGCGCATCTGGGCGGCATGATGATGGGGATCGTCTTCTCGCAGTGGTTCTTCACGCGGGTGAAGAAGCCTGCGGGAGTGGATAAGCCCGTCGTTGGGTCGGGATAAGCGGACTTGCTCGACAGACTTATGGATCGGAGGGTTGGGGCGGCGTTTCGCTGAAGACGCGACGGTTGATTGCCGATTCCACGCCGAGGTCCTAGGATTCACTCTAATCAATGATTCACGACCGTAGCTACATGCAGGAGCCTTCGTGGCGGAGCGGCGGCGTTTCCGTGGCGGTGGTGTTGATCCTCATCAACGCCGCGGTCTATCTCGTCGAAGGGGCCGCCACCTACTGGACGACCGATGCATCGGGACGATCGGCCGTGGGTGAGTTTGTCCGCGAGTATCTCGCGCTGGGGCCGGCCGGTATCGGCCATGGCTTCCTCTGGCAGTTGTTCACCTATCAGTTTCTTCATCAGGGACTCTTCCACCTCGCTTTCAACATGCTGGCGGTCTGGTTTTTCGGCCGTCACTTGGAGGACCTGATGGGGCCTCGCCAGTTTCTTAAGCTGTATCTGGGAGGAGGCGTCATCGGCGGCCTGCTGCAGATCGCCCTGTCGGCGGCGGCGCCGGTGCATTTCGGGAGCCACGTTGTCGGTGCATCCGCCGCGACGTTCGCCCTAACCGCAGCTTTCGCGCTCATTGAACCGCACCGCATGATCACGGTGCTCATCTTCTTCGTATTCCCGGTGACGTTTCGGGCGATCTGGCTGCTTTGGATCGCGCTCTTCATCTCGATCGCCGGTGTTCTGATTCCGAGCGGTGGTGTGGCGCACGGAGCCCACTTGGGCGGGCTTCTGTTCGGGATGGCTTTCGTGAAGTGGATTTGGACCAGCGAGTTTTCGTTCACCGCGTGGCTCAAGAAGTTCCGAGGCGAGCCCAAGCCGTCGGAACGATCGTCTCCAGCCGTGGGTGGCCGGGTGTCGAAAACGGCGGCCTCGGGTCCGGCGTCGGAGATCACCCCCGACTACATCAGCCGCGAGGTCGACCCGATCCTCGACAAGATTTCCGCCCACGGCATCCAGAGCCTCACCGACCGGGAGAAGAAGATCCTCGAAGCCGCCCGCAGCAAGATGGCCAAGAAGTGACGAAGCACGAAGCCCGAATGAGCATTGAGGCAGCTAGTTGATCTGGTCTTTGGCCTCCGTCACTCGGGCTTCACATCAGAGTCCCCATTCGATCGCCGATCTTTGCGTAGACCTCGCGCTGTCGGGCTCCGTTTGCAGCGAGATCGTCGGCCAACTTCATCACACCTTTCCGGAAGACCGTGATCGTGAGCGAACCCCCGAACTTGAAGAACCCCTTCTCCTGTCCCTTCACCACCCGGCTGTCGGCGGTGAAGGTGTAGTCCCAGCTCCCCACGTTGGTCGCGCCGACTTCCAGCGTGACGACGCGTCCGAACCCCTCCGACTCGATCACCGACAGCGACCGCTTGTTTTCGCAGAGGTAGCCGAGATTTCGCCGGAGCGCGATCGGGCTGACCGAATAGAGCGGCCCGTTGATCAGGCGCGGGGCTGGCGCGACGCCGGAGACGGGAAAGTGGAACCGGTGATAATCCACCGGGCAGAGCCGCGAGAAGACGATCGTTCCGCCGGCGAATTCGTTCGCCAGAGCGGCATCGGCGAAAAGATCGGCCAGGTTCATCCGCTGGCCTTTCACGTAGAATCCCTCGGCGGCCGAGACGTCCTGCAACGCGAGATGGCGTCCATCGGCCGGGAACACCGCGACGTCCGGAGCCGTGTCAATCGGCCGGGCCGACGGTTTCAGTTTCCGGTAGAAGAACTCGTTGAACGTGCGGAACGACCCGGGCGCGTCGGCGAACTCCGCCGGATCCAATCCGTAGTTGCGGATGAACGGCGCGACCTTGGCCCGGCTGACCGTGCGGTTCATGCGCCAGCCATACCAGCGCGAGAAGAAGGCGCGTTTGGCCAACGTGTGCAGCACGGCGATGCCCAACGGGTTGCCGTAGATCAGGCGCATGAACGCCTCGCCATAGACCTGCTCGGTCTCGACGCGGCCCGTGTAACGGTTGAAGAACTGGATGGAGTCGGGTGGCATGAACGGGCGCAGCATGGAGCGGGATTCCAGACAGGAGAAGCCCCTGTTCTTCGGCGCATGACATCGTCCCGTGCGGCATTCTAGTCTGTCGGCACCGTGAAGAACCCGCCCACGCCCAACACCATCGTCGGCAGCGCGACACGCCAGTTCGTCTGGGTCTTCGGCGTCCTCGTCCTGGCGGCGATCCTGCTGTTGGGAGCGCTCGCGTTCGTGATGAAGTCGCGGACTGCGGCGCAGCAATCCTCGGGTTCGCCGGGCACATCCGCACTGGCTCCGGCCGCGGCGTTCACGGACATCACGAAGGCGGCCCGGATCTCGTTCATCCACAACAACGGGGCGACCGGTTCCAAGTGGCTCCCGGAAACCATGGGCGGCGGCGTCGGGTTCCTCGATTTCGACGGCGACGGCGCGCCCGATCTTCTGTTCGTCAACGGCACCGGATGGGATCGAAACTCCGGACAAACGACGGCCGCCCTGTATCGCAACGACGGCTCCGGCCGCTTCGCGGATGTGACTGCTGGCTCCGGTCTCGATGTGCCGCTCCACGGCATGGGCGTGGCGGTGGGCGACTACGACAACGACGGTTGGGTCGATGTCCTGATCACAGGCGTCGGTGTCAGCCGGCTATTCCGGAATCTTGGAGGCGGGAAGTTTCGCGATGTCACATCGTTCGCTGGCATCGCCGGCGGGACCGACGCATGGAACAGCAGCGCTTCGTTCATCGATTTCAACAACGACGGCCGGCTCGATCTCTTCATCGCCGGCTACGTGCGTTGGTCGCCCGAGATCGACCGCAAGGTGAACTACACGCTTCCCGGCGTCGGCCGCGCGTATGGGCCGCCGATGAACTACGAGGGGCTGCATTGCCAACTGTTCCGCAATGACGGAAACGGCCGGTTCACCGACGTCTCCGAAGCCGCCGGCATCCGCGTCACGAACACGTCCAACGGCGGTCCGCTGGCCAAGGCGCTCGGTGTCGCGCCGGTCGATCTCGACGGCGACGGCTGGATCGACCTGATCGTGGCCAACGACACGGTGAGGAACTTCGTCTTCCACAACGAGCGCAACGGTGGCTTCAAGGAAATCGGCATGCGCAGCTACATCGCCCTCGACAGCTTCGGCGGGATCCGTGGCGCCATGGGCATCGACACGGCGCGTTTCGACGACAGCGCGATGGGTGTGGCCATCGGGAATTTCGCCAACGAAATGACCGCGCTCTACGTGTCGCGGCGCGATCCCATGATGTTCGCCGACGAAGCCATCGGCCTCGGCATCGGCAACGCCAGCCGGCACGCGCTCACGTTCGGCGTCTGCTTCTTCGACTACGATCTCGACGGGCATCTCGACCTCCTGACCTCCAACGGCCACATCGAACCTGAGATCGCCAAGGCGTTTCCCGACCAGCGTTACCGGCAGTCGGCCCAGCTTTTCTGGAACCGGCGCGGAGCCAAGTTGGAAGGGTTTGAGCTGGCTCCGGCCGTCGGCTCGGCCACGAACCTGTTTACGCCGATCGTCGGCCGCGGTTCGGCCTTTGCCGACATCGATGCCGATGGCGATCTCGACGTTGTCCTCACGCAGGTTGGCGGCCCGCCGTTGCTCCTGCGGAACGATCTCAAGGCGGGGAAGAATTGGCTTCGCTTGAAGTTGATCGGGACTTCAGCCAACCGCGACGCGATCGGAGCGTGGGTTCGGGTGCGTTCGGGGAACGAGGTGCTCCATCGCCAGGTCATGCCGACCCGCGGCTACCTGTCGCAGTCGGAGCTGCCGATCACATTCGGCTTGGGCGGCGGCAAGGTCGATGAGGTGACCGTCGTTTGGCCGGGCGGAAAGCTGCAGCGGGTCGACCCGCTTCCCCAACTGCTCAAGACAGCCACGGTCGTGGAGTCGAAGTAACTTTCGTTCTTAGAACCTGTCTTAGAATTCAAGGCGAGCCCTCCCAGAGCCGCGGAGCGGCGGAAGAAAGTAGCCCACGGCGTGAGCCGTGGGTCGGGGTCACAAACGGGAACGAGCCCCGGAGGGGCGAAAGAGCGGGTCAGCGGTCCGAACTCCGGATCCTCCGCCCCTCCGGGGCTTATTCTTGAAACAACGCCCACCCACGGCTCACGCCGTGGGCTACTGT
>JAYUUX010000734.1:0-3889 GCA_043754645.1 Verrucomicrobiales bacterium
GCCGTGGAATACGGCGAAACGCCCGGAGCGGAGAAGGCGCGCAAACGCCTCAACCAGATCGATCCCACGTTCCTCGCCACAATGACGATCACGACCATCGCGTCCGCAGAGGAATATCGTGCGCCAAAGAAACCCGCCAAGCCCGGCAAGGACGACCCCGCCTCCAAGAACCTTCCCTCCGGCTTCCGTCCCAAGAAGTAGTCCCAGTCCAGGCTGCTGCGCCGAAATTCCACCCGGTGGGCCATCCTGAAGCTACTCTGAGGGTCAGCATGTCCCTCCGTTGACGCATTCAAGAGCCCTCCAGTAGTCCAATTCAGTCCTCGGATTTCAGAACACCCTGCCGAAGAGCCTGATTACAGGCGTTTGTGGACCTCGTTGGGCCTTTTGGAGAAGCGGCATGGGTTAGGCTCACAAAGTCCCGAGTTGCGTCCGGTGTTACTGACGGCATCCGGAGCGGACTCGATAGCGTAACTTTTCTTAGAACAACCCGACCGCAGCGGAGTCCATAGTAGCAAACATATGAAAACGCATCCTTCCCGAACAAGTCGTTCACAGACGGTGAAGCGCTGCCGCAAGCCGGCCTCGGCCGTTAGAACCCGTCGAAGCCGGACGGCGCCCCATCCCGCCGCCATGGTCGCTCCGGCCATCACTCCCGCGCCGGCAAGGGTCGTCGATCCAATCCCGTATGAACGGCTCGGCTACGATGGCAATACAGCGTTCAACCTCTATCTGCGCGAAGTCGGCCAAACTCCGTTGATCACGCCCAAAGAGGAGATCCAACTCGCCCGCCGCATCAAGAAAGGCGACAAGGCCGCGAGGGAACACATGATCAAGGCGAACCTTCGCTTGGTCGTGAAGATCGCCCGCGACTACGAGAACTACGGACTACCGCTCCTCGATCTCATCAACGAAGGCAACATCGGTCTCATGAAGGGCGTCGAACGCTTCGATCCCCGCAAGGGCGCCAAGCTCTCGACCTACGCGGCCTGGTGGATCAAGCAGTCCATCAAACGCGCGCTCGCCAACCAGTCGAAGACGATCCGCCTTCCGGTCCATGTCGTCGACAAGCTGTTCCACCTGCGAAAGGCGTCCGCCAAGCTTCAGGAAATCCTCGGCCGCGAACCGAGCAACGAGGAACTGGCCGACGAGCTTGGCCTGCCCGAACGCAAGGTGGCCCGGCTACGCAACGCGTCGATCGCGCCCGTCTCACTTGAAGCGCCTCTGGGCAACGATGAGGAGTCCAACCGCGTCGCCGACGTGGTCGCCGATACGACGGCCGCGACGCCCTACCGGAACTTGGAGGAACAGAACAACACCCAGATCATCCGGGAACTGGTCCAGGGCCTCACGCCGCGCGAGCAGGATATTCTCAAGCAACGTTTCGGTCTCGACGGCGAGAACGAGAAGACCTTGGAGGAGGTCGGCGTGCAGTATGGCCTGACCCGCGAGCGGATCCGGCAGGTGCAGAACGTCGCGATGGACAAGCTCCGCCGGAAGTTCGAGGACCTGGAGACCATCACGGTAGCCGAATAATCCGGAACCTTTGACGACGCCGGACGGGCAACCGTCCGGCGTTTTCTTTTTCCGCCGGCGCAAGGCTTGGAGCTTCCCGGCACGGAACCCGCCTGCCAGTTTCCGGCCTCGCGCAGTGTGGAGTGAAACCTACAGGGCCATGCGCGGCCTGCCCCGGCCGCTCTGGATGCTTTTCGCCGGAACGTTCATCAACCGTTTCGGCGGATTCGTCGTCCCTTTCCTGACCCTTCATCTCAAAGACGAAGGATACACCATCGCCGACGCCGGATTCGCGGCCAGCGCCTACGGCATGGGCCATCTGGTCGCGTCGCTTCTCGGCGGCCATCTCACCGACTACTTCGGGCGACGGAACACGATCATCCTGTCGATGTTCAGCTCGGCCGTGCTGGTGCTGATCCTTTCACAGGCGAGGGAACTCTGGGCCATCGTGACGCTCGTCGGACTCTTCGGACTGGCCGGCGAACTCTACCGCCCCGCCGCGAGCGCGCTGATCGCCGATCTCACCGATCCCGATCAACGGATCTTCGCCTTCGCCGGCTACCGCATCGCGATCAACGCGGGCTTCATGCTCGGTCCCGCGGTCGCCGGCCTCCTGTCGCAGGCGAATCCATTGTGGCTCTTCGTCGGCGACGGAGTGTCGTCCCTGCTCTACGGCATCATCGCGTGGGTCACGTTGCCCAACATCATCTCAAAAACCGAGGCCCCGGCGCCGTGGAGCGAGGCGTTGGCCCATCTTCGATCCAACCGGAGGTTCCTCCTCTTCATCCTCGCGGTGGCGCCGGTGACGTTCATTTTTTTCCAGATGAACTCCACCTTTCCTCTCCACGCCGAATCGCACGGACTCACGCGGTCGGAGATTGGAATGCTCCTCGGTTTGAACGGACTCCTCGTGATCGTCATGGAGGTTCCCCTCACGACCTGGGCGCGACGACTGAGCCTGCCGCTGGTTCTGGGCACCGGCTATCTGCTGATCGGTCTCGGCTATGCCGCCAACGCCTTCCTCGGCACCGCGCTCCTGATGACCCTGGGCGTTTTTATCTTCACGTTCGGGGAGATGATCACCGCCCCGCTCCAATCGACCTACATCGCGAGCCTCGCTCCGCAGGCGCTGCGCGGCCGTTACATGGGGATCTACAGCCTCGTGTGGTCGCTCGGACTCATGACGGCCCCATGGCTCGGAACGATGGCGTTCCAGAAGGACCCGAACATCCTGTGGTTCGCCTGCGGCGCCTTGGGCGTGCTCGCGTCGGTCATGGTCGTCGTCGCCACTCGCGAGCCTTCGCCCAAGCGGTGACACGCTCCCGGCCATCGGGCGGCCCTAGCCTTTCCAACGCCGCAGCCTGAGGGCGTTTCCCACGACGATCAGATCCGACAATCCCATCGACGCAGCACAAATGACGGGACTGAGGAATCCCAGCATGGCCAGCGGAACCGCCACCGTGTTGTAGAAGAAGGCCCAGAACAGATTTTGCCGGATCGTCCTCAACGTGGCCCGCGCGAGAGCGATCGCCTCGGGCACCGCCGGCAGATCGGCTTTTAAGAGGATGATGTCGGCCGCTTCACGCGCCACATCGCTCGCCCGGCTCACGGCGATGCCCAGATCGGCCTGCTCAAGCGCCGGACCGTCGTTGATGCCGTCGCCGACGAAACCGACGCGGTAGCCGGCGCGTTGGAGCTCCGCCACCTTCTCCGCCTTCTGCTCAGGGCGCACTCCGGCGAAAACCCGGTCGGAGGCAATACCCACTTCGCCAGCGATGGCTTTGGCCGCAGCAGCATTGTCGCCGGTCAGCAGGAAGACCTTCATCCCCTGCCCTTCCAGTTTGCCGACCACGTCCTTCGCCCCGGCCCTTGGTTCGTCCCGCAGAACGAAGACCGCAGCCAGTTCATTCTCCACCGCCAAACCAAGGACGGTCGCGCCCTCCTGCCCGGCGGCTTCCTGAAGGCCAACCGCAGCGTCCATCGACACGCCGTTCTCCTTCAGCCAGGCGAACGATCCCAGCCGGAGCAGGAGAAGTTTCCCGTCCAGTTTCAGCCGCGCTTGCACGCCCGATCCACGCACCTCCACCCAACCGCTCAGCGTCGGGGTCCCGTCCTTCACTCCGAGGCCGGCCCCGAATTGGGCAACGCTCGGTGCCGCCGCGATGGCTGCATTTGGACGCTGGGCCGCGATGGCTTGGCTCAGCGGATGTTTTGAACGGCGGGCCAGCACCGCGCCCAAATCCTCCGCAGAGAAACCGGGCGGCACTTTCCCGAGAATCTCCACACGGCTCACGACCGGTTCTCCCCGCGTCAATGTGCCGGTCTTGTCGAAGACCACCGCCGTGATGGTTCCCGCCTTTTCAAGGGCAACTCCGTC
>JAYUUX010000735.1:0-2793 GCA_043754645.1 Verrucomicrobiales bacterium
GATCAACGCGGCGTTGGTCCGCATGAAGTATGTCAAGATCAAGGAAGAGTCGTCCGGGGCCAGGGCCACGCTCACGGCCCGCACCGGCGACGACACCCGTATCACGATCCACCTGGAGCAGGTGACCGAGGCCACCTGTGAAATCACCATCCGCCATGGAGTGTTCGGAGACCGGCAGCTTTCCCAGGTGCTGATGAACGAAATCCGCAAGGGGATCTGAGCTTCTTGATCAAGGCGTCCGGACCTTTGATGGAACGATGCAGCCGGAATACCGCCACGAAGCGGTTGCTCCAAGGTAGGGCAGCGCCCCTTGCCTGCCCGAAGCGCCCACGACTGGGAACCAAACGGTCCGGGCGTATCCGGATTTCGGACGGCGCGGAAACCCTGGTCAGCCCGGGGCAGGCTGGAAGCCCGTGCTCCCTTGAACTTAGGGAAGGTCGATCACGCTTTCTCCGCGATCCTCGTCATGCGCCTTGATCGGGGCGGAGCGTTCTGGCGCACTGGCGCGGTTCCACAGACCAACCCGAGCCCATGACGCCCCATCTCCTCGCCGCCGTCCCGGCCCAGTCCGCCTCGATGTGGCCCTTCGCCATCCTGGGCATCTGTCTGGTCACCATCGTCGTCCTGGTGACGGTCGTCCGGATGCACGCGTTCTTCGCCCTGATCTTCGTCGCGTTGCTGGCGGGCTTGCTCACGGAAAAACTGCCGGGCGAATACGGAACCTTGCCCGCCACGCCGAAGAAGGAACGAAGCCACTGGGTGCAGGCGGCGGAGCTGACGACGGAGGGCTTTGGCAACATCGCGGCCAAGATCGGCGTGGTCATCGCGCTCGCGGCGGTCATCGGCACCTGTCTCGTGGAAAGCGGCGGTGCCGACAAGGTGGTGCGGAGGTTCCTCGGGCTCTTCGGCGAAAAACGCGCCGCCCACGGGCTCTTCGCCAGCAGCTACCTGCTCTCGATCCCCATCTTTTTCGAGACCTTCTTCATGCTGCTCCTGCCGATCGCCCGGGGGCTTCGCCTGCGGACGGGGCGGAACTACATGCTCTTCGTCCTCGCGATCTGCTGCGGCGGCACGGTGACGCACTCCCTTGTCGCACCGCATCCCGGGCCGCTGGGAATGGCGGAGAACCTCCATCTCGACGTGGGTCTGACAATCGTCGTCGGGATCGTGGCGGGGATCATTCCGGCTTTGCTGGGGTGGACCGTGGCCGTGCTGGTCAGCCGGCGGATCGATGCGCCGATGCGCGACATGGGCGGAAGCTCAGCTGAAGAACTCGAAGCGATCGTGACCCGCCGCGAGGACGAACTGCCGTCGCTCACATGGTCGTTGGCTCCGGTGCTTGCGCCTGTGCTGCTCATCGGCGGCGCTTCGTTTGGGAAGGTCCTCGGGCTTGCCGAGGCGTTTCCCGCCGGGTTTACGGCGTTGGAATTCCTCGGGAACCGCATCGTGGCGTTGGTCATCGGAGCGGGCCTTGCCGTCGCCCTGTTGATGCGGCAGCGCGGCCTTTCCCTCGCCAAGGTGTCCGAGCGCATCGCCGGACCCTTCGCGACGGCGGGCGTGATCATCCTGATCGCCAGCGCGGGCGGGGCCTTCGGTTTCATGCTCAAGAACGCGGGCGTGGGCGACGCCATCACCTCGGTGGTCGCAGGCCGCGAGATCAGCCTCATCCTACTGGCCTGGGCGGTGACGGCCGTGATCCGGATCGCGCAGGGCTCGGCGACGGTCGCGATGCTGACGACCTCGAGCATGATTTTTCCGATGATGCAGACCACGGTGCTGCCCTATCATCCGATCTACATCTTCCTTGCTATCGGATTCGGCTCGAAGGCCCTTTCGTGGATGAACGACAGCGGCTTCTGGACGGTGAGCAAGCTGAGCGGATTCACCGAGAAGGAGACCCTGCAAAGCTGGACCGTGATCGTGACGACCATCAGCATTTCCGGATTGATCCTGACGCTGGTGTGCGCGGCGTTGATGCCGTTCAAGTGATGGAGGAAGCGTAGATCCGAGTGCCGCACGCAGCCTCGAATGCCTCCGGAAAGAGCCCAGGGCCCTCAACATCGCCCTCGTTCCAGCTTGACGCCTCCCATGCTTGGTCATCGGGGAGGCGCTTCGTTCACTTGGACCTGGCGTAGTCGATCATTCCTTGGAAATCGACGACGACGGCAGGTTTGTCGCCGACCGTCCAAGCGTCGTGTCCGGATGGCAGCAAGGAGACGTCGCCCGGTTTGCAGTCGAACTCCGTGCCGTCGTCCATGCGGATCCGCAAAACGCCGGCAACGTGATACTGAAAGTGCGGTGCCTCACAGCTCTTAGTCTTGGCGATGGGCTGCACTGAATCTGCCCATCTCCATCCTGGATCAAATACGGCGCGTGCCACCGTCGCGCCGCCGATTGTGACGAGTTCGAGCCGTCCCTTGGGAAATTCGCGAATCTCGTCGGGTTTCTCAAAGCTCTTTATTTCTGCTGCATCCATAATGTTGGTTCCTTTGGTTTTTGTCTTTTGCTCGGCGAAAGATGACGCGGGAAACGCCTGACGACCCAGTTCAGAGACCCGGCCCATGGAACGCGTGGATTGCAACAGTGATGCGAGGGCCGGGTTAGATGCCATGAAGGGTAGAGAACCCAGGCCGACGGGGCCAAGTGACTCTGATGAAAGAATACATTCTCAAACCCGACATGACTCCCGCGACTCAACTCCCGTCCACCGCCGACATGACTCCCGCGACTCAACTCCCGTCCACCGTTCCCGGCAAGCCCGTAGGAACCCGCGACCCGTTCTGTCGGGCGCAT
>JAYUUX010000736.1:0-9292 GCA_043754645.1 Verrucomicrobiales bacterium
CTCGCGTTGATGGGCATCGACCACGAGCGTCTCACCTACCGCCACACCGGCCGCGACTTCCGCCTGACCGATGTGCATGGACGGGTGGTGAATGAAATCTTCGCGTAGCGTCCCTCGGAGGCCTCGCGAGAACGGGGACAACGTCCTTGGCACCCGCCGCCCACATTGCAGAATCCCGCTTCACACATCCAAGCCATGTCCAGATACCTAGCCAGCCTTGCGATCTTCTTCGTCTGCAGCGTCCTCGCACCTACACGGGCCCGAGCGGCCGTGGCGTTCCAAAACAACGACACGATCCTCTCCTACGGCAATTCGATGGTTGAGCGCCTCGGCGAACACGGCGAACTGGAGGCGTTGGTCCAACTCGCGCATCCCGACAAGAAACTGCGCTTCCGGAGCTTCGCCTGGACCGGCGATGAGGTCGGCTACCGCCTGCGGCCCGAGGGTTACGAGGCCCACATGAAGGAACTGCTCGCCAAGTGGCCGGCGAAAGTCGTGATCGCGGGCTTCGGGATGAACGAGGCGTTTGGCGGCGCGGCTGGGCTCGCGGACTTCGGCAAACAGCTCGATGGATACCTTGACCAGATAGCCCGGCTGCATCCCGGTGCAAAGCTGATCCTGCTTTCACCGACCGCGCTGGAGAAAGGCGGGCAAGTGCTGGATGTCGAGAAGCGCAACAGCCACGTGGCGGCCTACGCCAAGGCCATCAGCGACACGGCGAAGGCGCGCGGGGCGCTCTTCGTGGACTTGTTCGCGGCAAGCCAGGAGGCCTATTCGAAAAGCAAAACCCGGCTGACTTCGAATGGCCTCCATCTCAACGAAGCGGGCAATCATGAAATGACTAGGACCATCGCTCGGGCACTGCTTGGCGACCCGGCAGTGGCCAAAGCGGATTCTGCACGCGTGGCTGAAGTGGTGAAGGCCGTCGCGCGCAAGAACTACTACGTTGCCGAGGTTGTCCGTCCGAAGAACGCCGATCTCTACTACGGCATCCGCAAGCGCCAGGAGGAGAACAATGCCGAGATTCCGCGCTACCACGAGATGATCGCCGCGACCGAAACGGTCGTGCATGAACTGGCCGCGACTCCGGGCAGGAAGTTCGCCGACGTCCAGCTTCCGTGGCTTCCACCGCTGCCGCCGATCAAGGGCCATGACGACGGCAAGAATACCGGAATCATCAGACCGCCGGCCGAAGCGCAGGCGGAGTTCAAAGTCGCCGACGGCTACACTGTGAATCTCTTCGCATCCGAGGCGGAGTTCCCCGAACTGAGAAACCCGGTGCAGATCGCTTTCGACGCCCGCGGCCGGCTCTGGGTGGTGACCATGCCGTCGTTTCCCCACACCGTGCCGGGGCTGCCGCCGCAGGATAAAATCATCGTCCTCGAAGATACCGATCACGACGGCAAGGCCGACAAGTGCACGACTTTCGCCGAGGGCCTCGACGCGCTCGATGGCGTCGCCTTCTCCGAGTGGGGCGTGATCATTTCCGAACAACCGAAGCTCTGGCTGATGACCGACACCGACGGCGACAGCAAGGCCGACACGAAGCGCGAGCTGTTCCGCGGCATCGACGTGACCGACTCGCATCACGGCGGAATGATCGCGACCGATCCCATCGGACACGTGCTGTTCTGCGACGGCGTGTTCCACCGCTCCACGTTGGAGACTCCGTTCGGTGTCGTGCGCGGCATTGACGCCACGACCTACCGGTTGAATCCGCGCACCGGACGGGTCGAGACGGAGTGGCAGAGCAACACGCCCAATCCGTGGAAGATTACCCACGACCGCACCGGCAACATTTTTCAGATGTATGGCGACGGCCTGCCGCTCGACACGCTGGCCCTCACGTGGACGCCGCTCGCCGTCTATCATCCGTTCAGCTACGGCAACACGGGCAGCAACGGCAAAGGCTCCGGCATCGCCAGCATTTCCAGCCCGAACTTCCCCGACGAATACCAACAGGGAATGGCCAGCGCCGCGCTGCTCGGCAACTACTCCGTCTCCCTTTGGAAATACGACTACGAGAAGGGCATGGTCCGCGGTTCGAAACGGCTGGACGTGGTCTCTTCGCCAAACGCCGCGTTTCGCCCCGCCGATCTCGAGTTTGGCTTCGACGGCGCGCTCTACGTCTCCGACTTCTGCAGCCCGATCATCGGCCACGCGCAGCACCCGATGCGCGACCCGCACTGGGATCATGACCACGGCCGGATCTGGCGGGTGGTCCACAATGCGAAACCGGTGGTGAAGACGTTCCCGCGCATCGAGGGAGCGGGCGTTGCCGAGTTGCTCTCCCTCCTCCGAAGCAACACGCAGGACATTGTGCGTCACCACGCGCGGATCGAATTGCGGAAGAAGGGCACGACGATGCTCCCGGCTTTGGACAAGTGGGTCACCGGCCTCGACCGCACGAAGCCGGACTTCAACCAGTCCGCACTGGAGGCTCTCTTCGTTGCTGAGGGACTCGAACAGACCCGGCCCTTGCTGCTGGCCGAGCTCCTTAAGGCTGAATCGTTTCAGTATCGTGCCGCCGCCGTCCGCATGATCCGTTTCCAAGCCGACCGGCTTCCCAACACCGCCGACCTCCTCCACCAGATGGCCGCCGATCCGCACCCGCGCGTGCAGATGGAAGTCGTGGACGCCATCGCGCATCTCCGCCCCACGATGCCCGCCGTCGAGCACGCGTTGCACGGACTCACCACCACCAACGCCGACGTGCAGCACATGCTCGCCGACCTCAAGCACGGCACCAAGCCGGCCAAAGGCCGCAGCGTTCCCGTTCTGGAGATCGCGCCCGAGACCCGCCTTGCCGAATGGCTCGATGTCGGCCCAGGCGCCCGCCGCACCTTCGTCCAGGCGGACGCCGCGCAGCCCGCCGTCCTCTCCGTCCGCCACGGTTACCTCGATGTCCTGGTCAACGGCGTCCAACTGCTCTCCTCCGATTCCATGTGGATCAACGACCAGCAGGTCCAGCTCGATCTCCGCGCCGGACTGAACGTGATCGACTGCGTTTTCCGCAAAGCGAAGAACCCGCCGGCCGTGTTTCTTTACGACCCGCTCGGCCAACGCCTCACCACGGCGCACCCCGCGGCCGATACCAACCAGCTCAACGCCATGGCCGCGGAGTTCGCCAAGGCCAACGCCAGCCTGGGCGACGCCCTCATTGTCCAGGCTGTTCCGAACAAGATGCAGTTCGCTCCCAGGGAACTGAGGGTCAAGGCGGGCGCGAAGGTCCGCCTGATTTTCGAGAACCCCGACCTGATGATCCATAACCTCCTCATCCTAGCGCCCGGTTCCGCCGAGGAAGTCGGCGCGCTCGCCGACAAGCTGGCCGCCCAGCCCGACGGGATGGCGCGCGGCTACATTCCGGATTCCAAGAATGTTCTCCACGCCACGCCGCTCGTGCAGCCCCGCCGGAAAGCCGAGTTGGTCTTCACCGCTCCCATTGCGGCCGGCGACTACCCGTTCATCTGCACGTTCCCCGGCCATTGGCGCATGATGCGCGGCGTGCTTGTCGTGGAGTAGAATGGAACAAGTGCAGCCTGTGAATCCTCAGCAACGACCGCGTTCCAACCAATGAAAGCCTCCGTCATGAAAATCTTCCTGCGCTCTCTGACAGTCTTGGCGCTCGCCTGCGTCGAACTCCACGCGGCCGATGCGCTGCTTCAGGTCAAAGCCGTGTCCGTGGAAGAAGCCGCGGAATACAGGCTCGACCCGAACTTCTTCAAGAAGGGCACCTGGGTTCAGGACATCCTGATCGCCACGTCGACGAACGTTTCGGATTTCGCCCACCTCGAAGCCGCCTACCAGTTCGACATGATGATGAAGACCATCCGCCCGGACATCGCCCAGCGTATCCGGGATCGGAAAGTGTTGTGCGTTCTCGTCGGCCACAAGGAACTGACCTCCGACGTGCCGCTCTTTGCGTCGGACAAGACCGGCACGGAGCTCGACTTCTACAACTGGCGGCAGCGCGGATTCCTCACCACGAAGAACAATCGGCCGGTGGTGCTCTTCTCGGAAGAGGATGTGCTCGAGTACGAAGGCGGCATGCAGCTCGAGAGCATTCTGATCCACGAGTTCGGCCACGTGGTTCAAGGGGCCGGCTTCGACAAGGAACTGAACGCACGGGTCAGGGCGGCGTTCGAAAACGCGAAGACGAAGAAACTCTACAATGATGGCTACGCCGCCCAGAAGTTCCGCCGGGTGAAGAGTGAAACCCCGGTCAGTCTGCTGGATGCCCTGGTGAAATCGTTTCCGGCCGAAACGCGGGAGTTTCTCGGCAAGTGCCTCGACGGAGGAGATGTCCTCGTCAACGGCCGTCCAGCCCGGGCGGACGTCACGGTGACGCGGGATGACAAGGTCCTCATCGTGTTTGGCGGGCCGAAACAAACCTACTCGATGGCGAGCCAGGCGGAGTATTGGGCGGAGGGATTCCAGGACTGGTTCGACACCAATCGGACCATGGACCATGACCACAACCACATTCACACGCGGGACCAACTGAAAGCCTACGATCCGGAATTGGCGAAACTGTGCGAAGAAGTGCTCGGCACCTCCGAATGGCGTTTTGTTTCACCCCGCGTCCGCGCTGGTCAGGGGCATCTCGCCGGCTACAACCCGGCCACCGCGCCCAAGGTCTCCAAGCTCGAACACATCGACCTCGCGGCACAGGACTACTACGACAAATATTGGAAGGACTTCTGGAAGCGGCTGCACGAAAAGCACGATGTGGGCAAAGCCGGTAACAAGAATTGATTGGAACTGGGCCGGCCGCGGAGTTCGCTCCAACCGTCAGAGGTTCGTGAGCCGAATCTTCGATGCACGGAGAATGGGTGTTCCGTCCACAACCTCCAGGGTCCCTTCAACCGTCAGAGTCCGGGCAGCCCATTGGGGATTGATGGAAAGGAGGCCGCCGTTGGCCCCGACAAGCGTAATGGCGATTTGGCCCCCGGATTGGTCCTTCACGAGAAGCCCGGGAGGCACGCCCCCGCTGAGGCAACGAACGGCGCACGCGCGATGGACCTTGCCCACGGCGGGCCGCATGACTCCGAGATAGCACTTGGTGTCGACCAACTCGCCGGTCAGGACCACTTTGCCGAGGATCATTGTCTGAGGACGCTGAGTGGAGGCCGGGTCAGGACCGAGCACTTGAAACGATCGATGGTCGTTCAGCTCGATCATCGCCGATCGTCCCTTTTGGATGAGAGAACCCTTGAATCGGACCCGTTGGCCGTCGTGTCCGAGAGCATAGGCCGGTGGTCCGAACTTCCCTTCGCCGACAAGAAGGTAGTTGGTCACCGCCCCGTTGCCTGCCACGGTCCTGAGGATCGGCAGGGGAGTCTCGTAAAGGGTTCCTTCGAATTCTGTCGCGATGCCGAAACCGAAGTATCCGGGATCAGCGGGGGCTTGAAGGAAAGCAATGACTGCCGCGATGACAGCGAGCAGCACACCGACGCCTGCAATGATTCGGCGGTTGAGCTTCGCCAAGGCCGTGGGCGCCGAACCGGAATAGCCGATGTAGAAGTCGTCGCTCATTTCAGCACCTCATCGGCAACCCCAGGATTATGGACCTTGAGCTGGTTCGGTTTCGCCTGAACCCAGACGCGGCCCTCCAACAGTCGGACGGCATGGGTCTCCACCACTTCCTTGAACGGCGGAGGGCTGCATCCGTCTTCGGGTTGGTAGTTCCAACCGTGCCACGGACAAGTGATGCATCCGTCGATGATCCGCCCCTCGCCCAAGGGACCTCCCTGATGGCGGCAGGTATTGGACGTCGCATGGAACCGATCCTTGTGACGCCACACGGCGACGCGAACGCCGCCGGCGAGCACCACCGCTGCCCGCCCTTCGGCGATCTCCGACGCGAGGCAGGTTTCCTCGAAGCCGTCCCGTTCGGCCGCGGCCCGTGAGGCGTCCAGCCGCCGCTCCTTCCATCCAGCTGCGACATGAAGACCGGCGACAAGCGTGAAACCGGCCAGGACAAGAATGGGAAACACGGCGCTGCGTTCCGTCTGGAGAACTCCCAGTGCGACATGCCCGAGCACGAGCGCATAGGCAACATAGACTCCGAGGTGAAGGGCCTTCCAGAACGCCGCACCGAGGTTGCGAAGCCAGAAATCGTGGCTCGTGGCAGCCATCACGAAGAAGATCAGCAACGCGCCGACACCGAGCGGCTCGAAGGGAAAGTGTGCGATCCTCAGCGATCCATCGGCGGTCAGCCGGTAGTCCATCCGGTAGGAGGAAAAGACGCTGACAAGGGGGTTGTCGTTTCCCAGAGCGTGGAACTGGATCACCGCGAAAACACCGTGGATCAGCGCGAGGAGGAACATCATGACGCCGAGATGCCGGCGATTGTAGAGCAGCGGCAGAAACCGGCGGTCGAGGCGTGCAAGCGGTCCGATGCAGAGGATGAAGTGGAGAATGAGCAGCGCGGCCAAGGACGTGCCCCGGATGATCACCGTCTCCAACGTGAAGTCCGGCGAGACCAGCAGCGTCACGGCGCCGTAGAGGGCCATGAACAGCACGATCAGCCCGGTCGCAGTCAGGCTGTAGATCTTCTTCTGGCGATTCCAATCAACCGCGCGGTAGGAGAGCGACATGGATTCAGCGGGAGGTTGAGGGCGCCCATGGAATCGTTCCCGGCTCCCGCACCGGTGGCCTTTGCGCCAACGCCACGGCAAGACCGACCGGCACAAGGACGAGAAGCGCATACCAAGCAACCCGGTGCCATGTTCGCAGAGTTCGCTGCGAGATTGGGCTCCCTAACTGGCCGGGTGCGTCGTCGGATCCGCTTCGCTTCACCCACAAAACCAGCAGCACCGGCCACAACGCGACAATGCCCGGTGTGATGATCAGACGAAAACCCCAACCGGCCCGGGCGGCGGCGTCGTCGAACCGCTTCAGTCCCATCGCCTGAAACACGGCGGCGAAGACCAGTCCAAGGCCCGCGTAGGCACCGGCCAGCAGCAAGACCACAGCGATGGCCGCGTTCACAGAATCATCCATTCGCAGTTGGGTCGGACCTGCGGCCGTTTCCTTACAGGCGGCCGACAGAATCTTCAGGATAGCGGACCGTGAACCAATTCCGCGGTCTTCGCGCGGGTGTTCTCCTCGATCTGTATCTGGCAGAGCAGCGCCTGCGCCTGAAGCCGGAGCTGGAAGCCGCGTTCCATCCCCTGCCCGAATCCAAGCACCCCGAAAACCACACCGCACAACCAACCGGGCAGATCGACCGAGATGTTGCCCGGCAGCGACTGCAGAATGAACGGTGAGGCGACCATGCCGACGACGATTCCCAGAACGGTCGAGACAAAGGTCGAAAGACCGGCTCGTAGATTTAGCCGGCCCGCCAATCGACGGGCGTGAGTTGGGTCGTAGTTGATCATGAAAGCATCCTTGGTCGTTTTGGTTTCGTCTTCCAGCAGCTCAACGGCTCCGAATCTGTCCCGAGCGTTCCATGGCCATCCCGACCGCCTTGGCCACGGCATCAGGATGTTCCCAAGGAATGAAGTGCGTGTAGTCGGCGAACACGAGTTCCTGGAACAGGCTGCCCTTTTCCAATGCCTCGAGCTTCCGGCGCAGATAGGCGACGTTCTCAAAAGGCACCTGACGATCTCGTTCGCCATGAAGCATGACGACGGGCGTTCGAAGCCGGGGCAGCTCCTTCTCCAGCGCAATCAGATCGTCCTTGAGCGTCATGAGCTCGCGGTTGCATTGCCGAAGCCAGCCCGGAAGAGCCCACGATGCGGCTGCGGTATGCAGCGGGTATTGCACCCAGAGCGGTTGCTCCTGCGACGGATCGACGCTGCCACCAATGAGAACAACGCCTGCGACAAGGTCGGGCTGTCGGACTGCCGTCATCAAGACCACCGGTCCGCCATAGGAATGACCCACGAGAATGGTCGGGCGCCGCGGCAACGCGGCGACGAGATGGGTCAGCGCCATCACCTGTTCGCCCAGATGAGGATTGCGGGCTGAAGGCGTCGAAGCGCCAAATCCGGGCCGATCATAGGCGACCAAGTCCGCGCCCGGAAACGGAGCGGCGAACTGCGAATGCCAAATCGCCGCGTTGGCCGGGGTTCCGTGGACGAACACCACGTTCCACAAGGCATCGGCGTTGGTCCTGGCATGGTATCGGAGGCTGAACCCGTTCGTCGCCAGAGTCGCCGCCTGCGCGATGCCTTTCAGCCGGGCTTCACCGGGCATGACAAGGCACCCGGCACCATGAAGAGCGACCAAGCCGATCGCTGCCATCCATAGAGAGCCGCGCACTGCTTTCCTGAATCGGCGTCCTCCTTTGTTCATGGGATGCTCGGAAGCGTTTGACCGGACTTTGAAGCAGCCCAAGCCATTGGATGCTTCACGGTTTTGCCGGTGCGCGAGTTCCCTCCAATGCTTTCACAAAGGCGCTGAAACCCGCCGCCTGTTCGCGCAGGCGATCCGTGATCCCGGCATCGACGAATCGCCCGTCGGCATCGAGCGCTTGGCCGATCCCAGGCAGGAAGACGCGTTTGGGAAAGATGTGCGCGTTGCGGTAGCCGAAAATCGCCTGCAACTGCTCGACACTTCGCAGCGCACCCCACATGCCGGCGGCGAGACCGACGAAACAAACCGGCTTGGCCTCAAAACTCTGCGGGAATTTCAGATGGTCGATGAAGAGCTTCAGGACGCCGGGCATCGACCCGTTGTATTCCGGGGTCACCACGACCAGACCCGACGCGTCGAGGATGCTCTTGGAAAACGGCAGGAATGCCTCCGGCGGCTCCGCGTAGGCGGCCGGGTGAAAGAGGGCAGTCGGAAGGTCGTGCAGATCGATCAGCTTCGTGGGAATGCCGAGCTCCGCGTAGAGAGACGCGACGACGGCGGTGACTTTGCGGGTGTTACTGCCCGGGCGGTTGGTGCCGGAGATGAGGGTGATCATTCGTCAGGAGGATCTTTGGATTTCAGGACTCCGCAAAGAAACGTCTTGGAAATGATTCAATGGCATCGGTCCCGGCAACGTTGCGTGATCCAACGGTCAGTCGGTGCTCCGGCGATTTCCTTACACCGAGTATTTCGCCGATCACTCCCACACTTGGCTGCCTGATGGGCAAATCTATCGGGACCAAAGAAAGAAGTGAGGATCGGACGGAATAAACCCGGAACTCAATTGCTCTGACCCTTCGGGAACTGGACGCATCGACTCTGCTATCGAATCGGAATCGACCTGTAAGGACCTGCATCCGTCTCCGACACACCTGCGAACGTCATGGCAACAAGCAGACACAGAGACCTTATCCTCCTCCTGGCAATG
>JAYUUX010000737.1:0-5224 GCA_043754645.1 Verrucomicrobiales bacterium
GTCTTGTAGAGGAGCGGGAACATGTGGGCGTTGGAGTAGTTGCTCTCGCTCTGGAGCACGACGGACTTCTTGGTCCACTTGAACATCGGGTCGTCGCCGATCTTGTTGCTCCGGGGTTCGTAGGTGAAATACGGCGCGATGCCGCGGAAGAGGTCGGCGAGGTTTTCGTGCAGCCAACCGCCGCCGTTGAACCGGGTGTCGATGATGATGCCTTCCTTGCCGCTGTTCCGGCCGAGCACCTCGGAGAAAGTCTCGCGGAAGCTGGCGTCGTTCATGCCCTTCACGTGGACGTAGCCAAGCCGGCCTTTGCTGAGGCGTTCCACCTCCTCGCGGCGGCTCTTCACCCAACGTTCGTAGAGCAGCTCGTCTTCGGCGCCCTTGGTGATGGGCTTCACGGTTTCCTCCCAGCGTTTGCCGGTGGCCACATCGAGCAGGGAAACCAGCGTGGGTTTGCCGGCCTTGCGGTTGAGCAACGGATCGGGATCGGTCGTGGGCGTGAGGTCCACACCATCGATCTTCTCGATGACCGTGCCGACCTTCAGCTTCGACTCGGCCCGGTCAAACGGCCCCTTCTCGATGACCTCGGCCACACGCAAACCGGGACCACCGACCGCCGGATCGAGGAAGAGGCCCAGCGCCGCCGTGGAATCACCCGCCGTGCGGGCCACGCGATAACCCGAGCCCGTGTGCGAGGCGTTGAGCTCGCCGAGAATCTCGCTGAGAAGCTCCGCGTAGTCCCAGTTGTTGTCGATGTGGGGGAGGAACTTCTCATACTCCCGGCGGTAGAAGGCCCAGTCCACGTTGTGGAGGTTCGTCGTGTAGAACTTCTTCAGGACCTGCCGCCACGCGTGCTCGAAGATGTATTCCCGCTCCTTGGCCAGGTTCAGCACCATCTCGCCGGAGTAGCTGACGGCCTCCTGCTTTCCGGACTCGACGTCGACCTTGGTGATCTTGCCACCGGCAAGGACGAAGACGTTCTTGCCGTCCTTGTCCAACGTGAGCTGACCGCCCTCGGCGTTGAGCTTGGCGAGGAGCTTGGTCTCCTTTTCACGCGGCTTCTGGAGCCAGAGATCGTGGCCGGTCTCGAACTTCGCGAGGTAGAGCAGCTTCTCGCCGTCAGCTGTCAGGACGGCATCGGCCAACGCCGAGGAATGGGTCGTCAGGCGGACGACGCGGTTCTCGATGTTCTTCAACTCGATCTTCAGCGGCTCGACCTTCTTTTCTTTCGGCTTGGCCGGAGCGTTGGTCGAAGAGCCCGACTCCTTCTTCGCATCGTCCTTCTTTTCGTCGTCCTTCTTTTCGTCGTCTTTCTTCGGCTCGTCCTTCTTCTCACGCTCCTTCACGAGCTCAAGGTCGGCCTTGGAAAGGTTGAACCGGTCATACGCCTCCTGCGTGAGGAACATCCCCATCACATCGTCGTTCGCGCCCCAACTGCCATGGCTCCTCATGCCGTAGCGGTCGCTGGCGAAGATGAGCGCCTTGCCACCCATCATCCAACGGCCGCGCTCGTCCTCATAGCCGCTGACAGTGAGGTTGGAGATCGGATTGGTGCCGGTGGCGCTGACAAGGCCGACCTCGCGGGACCAGCGGTTGGTGTTCAGAAACGTGCTGAGGAACCATTTGCCGTCCGGCGACCAGTCGAAGTGCTGGTCGCCGTCGCTGTAGGAGTAGTTCAGCGTGCCGGGCAGGATCAGGCGGGCGACCTTGTTGGTGACGCCGATGACCTTGAGCGTTGTGCGGTTCTCGAGGAACGCGACCTCCGAACCGTCCGGAGAATATTTGGGCTGGAAGTTCTCCTCGCCGTTCTTCAGCAACGCCTCCTCCGTCAGGATCGTCGAGTTGTAGAAGTAGGGCTCGTTCGTCCGGGCGATGCTCGTCTCGTAGAGATTCCAGCTGCCGCCGCGTTCGCCGGCGTAGAGCAGCTTCCGGCCATCCGGGCTGAAACCGACGGAACGTTCCTGCTCCGGCGTGTTGGTGATGCGTTTGGTGATCTTGTGGTCGATGGAGCTGACGAAGATTTCCCCGCGAACGACGACGGCGATCTCCTTGCCGTTCGGCGAAAGCGCCATCTCGGTCGCGTCGGTCGATGCGGCGACGAAGTTGGCTTCGTTGCGCTTCGGACCAGTCAGGATGGTCACGGGAACTTTCGCCGGTTTTCCGCCGCCGGAACCGACCGTGTAGAGTTCCCCGTGCCAGCTGAAGCAGAGGGTGCCGCTGTCGCTCATCGTGAGGAAGCGCACCGGATGGTTTGTGAACTGGGTGATCTGCGTCGCCTTGCTCGGCTCCTTCAACGACAGCTTCCACACATTGAAACTGCCGCTGCGTTCGCTCAGGAAGAACGCCTCATCCTCCTTGCGCGACCAGACCGGATTCCGGTCCTCGCCGCCGAACTCGGTCAGCTTGGTGTGCTTGCCGGAGCCGGAGTCGAACATCCAGACGTCGCGCGCGATCGGCGAGACGTGGTGCTTGCGCCACTCGTTTTCGTAGCCCTTGCGGTCGTGGTAGAGGATGCGTTTGCCGGCCTTGTCGTAGCGTGCGTCCTGCGCGGGCGTGGTGAAGACCATCTCAGCCGGACCACCGGCAACCGGCGCTCGGTAAAGCTCGGCCAACGCGGCGGAAGGAAACTGGATGTTCGTCCGCGTGTCGCGCCGCTGCGAAGTGAAGAGCACCTGTTTGCCGTCGGGCGTGAAGTCGCTCGGGTAGTCGGGCGCCGAATTGGCCGTGACACGGACCGGTTCACCGCCGGTCGCAGGCATGACGAAGACGTCGAAGTTTCCGTGGCGATCCGAGGCGAAGGCGATCTGCTTTCCGTCCTGCGACCAGACCGGCGTGAAGTCGTGCGCGTCATGGATCGTCAGCGGCGCGGCCTGGCCGCCCTTGGCCGGGACGAGGTAGATGTCGCCGCGATAGGTGAAGGCGATCTGTTTTCCATCCGGCGAGATGGCCGGATAACGCAGCCAGAGCGGTTCGGCCGCGGAAGCGGCAAAGGCGGCAAGTGAACCGACGAGAGCCAGCGACGCAACACGGAGGCGATTGATGAAGTTCATGGGCGAGATTGCGGAGGAGAATGTCCAAGAGCCGTTCGGACGCAAACGCGGACTTGGGGGAAGAGCGCAAGGAAGCAAAGTCTGGCCGTGGAACGTTCGGGTGGCGCAGGCCTCCGGCCTGCTGTTCCGGGCGTCGCGCCCGGAACGGACAAGGGTGACCGCGCTGTCCGACGATCCTCGGAACAGTTCACCAGCAACCTTGGACGCATCCCGGGCCCAACGGGGGCCGTTCCTGGTTCCAGTCCCAGAGCGTCGGGTGCTGTCCGGCGAGGACGCCGGACAGAGCAGGCCGGAGGCCTGCGCCACCCAATTGAGAAAGACACCTCTTCTGCCAGCACTCCTTGGAAGCGGCTCAGCGTTCGATCCGGAAGGTCACATCGAAGTCTCCGGCAACCTTCTGGCCGCTCTTCCTCGGACGGCCACCATCGTCATCCCCGTCCTCGCCGAGGCTGTAGACGACAAAGCCCTTGGCTAGCGGCCGGAACCGGAGCGGCTTGCCGTCGAAGGGATCAGTGGGCACGGCCGCCAGATACTGGGGAACCAATTCGGCTAACGTAGACGGAAGCTTTCCATCATGGGCGATCCGGAAACGCTCCACCACCAGCGCCGCCAAGGCGCAACGCAGCGCGGCTATGTTGGAGGCATCGCGTTGAAAGCCCCTCGCGACAGACGGCACGAGACTTCGGCTCATCGCCCTGAGTAACGGAAGCCCATTCGTGTCACCAATGACTTCGTGAGCGATGTTGGAAACCGTGGTCAGCCTTTGCGGCAACTCCTCTCTGGCCGCCATTTGCAGGCGGATCATGGCGTCGAGATAACAGTCGTGGTCCGCTCCCTTCAGCCCCGACCAGGCGTAGAGCGTTTCCTTGATCGATTCGCCGGGAGTTGTGGCCAAGCCGCCACCCATCGCCGCCTGCGCCCGACTCGACGACACGAACCACTCAAGTCCAAAGGCGGTTTCTCCGGCAAACGCCCGTTCCATGCAGTTGGTCGAAAGAGTCACAGTGATCTGTGCCTGAATGCCTCCAAGCTGATCGTCCGACAACGGCTGCCGATTGATCACACGTTGACATGAGGCAACCGCGATGCCGTTGCACGCAATCCGGACAAGAGCGGAGATGAAGATGGGCTCGGGCTCAAGCGTCCGGCCGACCCGCAACATGTCCTCAATCGCCGCCGTCGCTTCTTCCGGCTTCCCTTCCTCCGCCGCCAACTGCCCCGCAAGTGCGAGCTTCTGGGCGGCGGACTTTATCGGAGAAAGATGATCGAGCGGCCCAGTGAATGCGAAGGTCGCGGGATACCGCGAGGAAGGCAGCTTCAACGCCCGGCTCAAGGCTGTGTAGGCGGTGGCATTGGAAGAAACGTATTCCCGCGCCAGCGATCGGGCTTCATCGCTCCAAGGTTCCGCCAGTCCCACCTTGGCGGCGTTCGCACCCATGATCGGGAGCTTGTCCGGCGCGTCGGACGGAAACATCTCCATCGCCGTCAGCAAACCAATCGCCGCGTTGCTCTCGGCGGGCACGGCGACATACCACGCGTTCAGCTCGGCCATCGTCGTCGGATGTCCCATTTGCCGGAGCTTGGCCAGCTTGCCGGCGATGCTCCGCTCCTGCATGGCACGGAACCCGAGGCTGGCCAAAACCAGCAGCAGAATCACCCCGCCCACGATGCCCAACCACTTCAGTCCTTTCATGCGATGGTCCGGGAATACGCCCGGCCTCCCGCCCGAACAAGGCCGAATCTCCGAAGCCGCCGAGGTGAAGAGGCGGATGCTTGCCGACCGCTTGTGGCCCTCCGTCTCGTCACTTTGGCGGCTACGGTTGGAATCGCAGCCCGGACGCTTGCGCCACCCGGGCTCCCGTTTCGCCGTGGCGGTCGACGTTTCAGGCGCCGACCGACTTCGCCAAACGCTGCAGAGCGGCCCGGACGGAAACGGGCAAGCGGAACGTCGTCAGTTCTTGGACGTGCCCAGGGTGGAGGTGTGGCACCGAATGAACCCGAGCGGCCCCGAGTCGTTCTTTCAGGACATTCTCATTGGTCCGCGAGACCACGTCCGCCAACTCCGGCTGCATCAGGAACAACTGCGCCTTTTGCCGGATCGCCAAGGGCAGCGCGCCCATCACCAGCAACGACTGGTTGATCACACCGAGCCGGTTCTGCGCGACGACAACGGGCGT
>JAYUUX010000738.1:0-2538 GCA_043754645.1 Verrucomicrobiales bacterium
GAGCAGCACAACGGCGGGCGCGAACAGGCGGTTGCCGCTGAGGAACGGCATCAACCAGTCGAAGAACGCGTTGGACCAAGCCCCGTTGATCCAACGAAACAGCTCGAGATCGACTTCGGAAAGCCAGTTGATCATTGGCGATTGGACCTACTAGCCCCCACCGACGACCACCGCCAAGCAGAGGCTGCCAGAGCGACAAGACCGACAAATCCCACCGAGGCTACCAAAAGGCTGGGACGGGCATCCCTGGCGGCTGACGTTCCCTCGGTCATGGACAGAAGTTTGTCGACGAAATTGAAGGTCTCCAAGGCAATCGCCAATCCACTCAACGTCCGCGTTAGCCATTTAGGCGCCCGCAAAAACACGGACAGCCAAGCGAAGCATCCCAGGACAAACGACACGATCCAGAAAGCGATGCAGAACAGCATCACCAACGCCCCTGTCATGTCGCTCGCAAGCATCCTTCCGTTTTCAGTAGTTCACGATCGAACGGACGTTCTGGCCGGGCAACCGGTTGCGGCCATTGAGGAAACCCAGCTCGATCACGAAACCCACTTCCAGGATCTTCGCACCGGCCTTCTGCAACAGCGCGGCGGCGGCGGCGGCCGTTCCGCCCGTGGCCAGCACATCGTCGATCAGGAGGACCCGCGAGCCCGGTTTCACCGCATCGGTGTGGATGGCGATGGTGTTCGAGGCGTATTCCAAGTCGTAGCTCTCCTCAAAGGTTTCGTAGGGCAGCTTGCCCTTCTTCCGCACGGGCACGAAACCGCAGCCGAGCCGCAACGCCGCACCGGCGGCGAAGATGAATCCGCGCGCATCGATCCCGACCACCGTGTCGACTGAGCCAGGTTCGAAGCCGGCGATCAAATGGTCGATCGTCGCGGCGAAGAGGCGTCCATCGGCGAGGACGGGGGTGATGTCCTTGAACGAGATTCCCGGCTTCGGGAAATCCGAGATGGTCCGGATGGCGGCGGCGATTTCCGCGGACGTGGCGACAGGTTGCGTCATAGGAGGCGCGCAGCGTAGAGGGCGCGTCCGGGTTTCGGGAAGAGGGAAGGTTCAACCATGGCGACCGCACCACAAAACTTTCTTTGGCAAGCAGCGCTTCCCCAGCATAATTCCGCCACTCGCCAATGATGGCCACACCCACACGCGACACGACTTCGCCGGTCGCGAAATCGTCCCGCAGAGCCGACGAGCTGAAATGAAAGACACTGAGCCCCAGAAGTTCGTTATGCCAACCGTGGCTCGCGTCTGCGCGGGTGTCGTAGGCTTGGTTCTGCTCGCGCTTGGCCTCTTCTTTTTCTTCCCTCTCCAGCTTTCCGAATGGAAACGGCTGATTGGAGCCACCATTGCGGCCGGGCTTGGTTTCGATCTTCTGGTGGGGGCGTGTCGAGGGCGGTGGCCGGTAGCAGCCCTGTTCTGGATTGTTCCATAGGCGTCCGGAACCAGAGCCAGAACATGGACAACGTTTCAGTTGACGAGATGAGGCTAAAATTCAGGGCAATCTTCCAACTCCCACTCCCATTCGATATCCACCAGGCATGACGCCGCCCTTCCAAAACTTTCTTTGGCAAGCGGCGGTGCCGCCGCATTGTCCCGCCCGCGAATGAGCTTCTACGACAAACTCAAGTTCACCTCCGACGGCCTGATCCCGGCCATCGTGCAGGAACAGTCCACCGGCCGCGTGCTGATGATGGCGTGGATGAACCGCGCCTCGCTCGAAACGACGATCAAGACCGGCCGCACCCATTTCTGGAGCCGGTCCCGCCAGAAGTTCTGGATGAAGGGCGAGAGCAGCGGCCACGTGCAGGTGGTGAAGGACGTCTCGTTCGACTGCGACGGCGACACGCTGCTGATCCAGGTGGAACAGACGGGCGCGGCCTGCCACGAGGGTTTCCAGTCGTGCTTCTTCCGCTCGGTGGAACAGGACGGCGGGGCTTACCACGAAACGGAGCCGCGTCTCCAGTCGCCCGACGACATCTACGGCAAGAAGGCCTGAGCCTCCTCCGCCGATGGACATCGTCGCCGACGCGGGCAGTCTTTGGTGGTGGGGAAGCCTGCTGGCCTTGCTGGTCGGCCGTGCGCTGGACCTGCTGAGCACACGGATCGCAACGCCCCGTCTGGAGAACGAAGGCAATCCCCTTTCCCGCAAGCTGGGTTGGCGAGGAGGCATCGCCTTCAGCGTCGTGATCAGCTTCGGCGCGGCGTTCGTGCCGTTGATCGCGATCATCCTCACAACGACAAGCTTCCTGATCGCGGCGGAAAATTTCCGCTCCGCCTGGCTCATGCGGACGATGGGCGAGCACAACTACCGCGACTGGTATCTCCGGCGCGTCTCCGAAACGCCGCGCTCGCTCTATTATGGATGTCTGCTGGGCAAGACGCTGCCGTTCATCCTGCTGGGACTGGTGCTCGCGGTGGGCAGCGGGCTGCGACCGATTCCATTCGGGATGGGCGTGGGCATGGTCGGATATGGATTGGCGGTGCTGCTCTACACGTGGCTGGCGCGGCGGGGATGAGTCCACGGCCCGGAGA
>JAYUUX010000739.1:0-3975 GCA_043754645.1 Verrucomicrobiales bacterium
GCGCGGCGTTGCAGGCTCTCGAGCCTGGCTGCGAGCGCGGGCGACTTTTCGATGCGGAGGAGTTCGAGTTGCTGGATTTCGTCGCCGAGGTCGGTCTTGCCGGAGCGCAGGATCTCCTCGATCCAGCGACGCGCGGTCGGAGCGTCCTGTCGGTTCAACGCCTCCACCGACAGCATCCGGATGGCGTCGTGTTTCAGGCCGGGCATCGTCGCCGCCTGTTCAAGCGCCCTCCGCGCCGACGCCCGGGTAGCCTCGTTGGTCGATCCGACCTGGATGTTGGCGAGGTGGAACTTGTAGGTCGGATTGGACGGGTCGAGGCGGAGCGCATCAAGGGCGGCGGTTTCCGCCGAAACGCGGTCGCCGATCGCCAGGTCCACCTGGGATTTTAGGGAAAGATAGATGGGCGTCGTCCGGGCGTTTGGCTCGATCGTCGCGAGCGCCTGGGCGGCGGATGCGTTGTCGCCGATCCTCAGCGCGGTCCGGACCAGCTCGAAGCGGTGTTTGATCGAATTGCGGTCGGCCATGGCCGCGGCGATCCGCAGTGAGATGGCTTCGGACGGGCTGAGTTTTTCCGCGGTTTCAGCCAGCAGGATCAACGGCTCGGTGTTTCCGGGACGGACCTGCGCCGCGCGGCGCAGGGCGAAACTGGACTGCTGCCAATCACCGAGGGCGGCCGCCGTTTTGGCTTTTTCGATCAGGTTGGAATAACGCCAGGAATCGTAGGCTTCATAACCCAGGCTGCCGGCCAGAAGCAGCCCCGCGACGACCGTGGCCTTGATCACGCGACGGCGCC
The DNA here is from genome assembly GCA_043754645.1 of Verrucomicrobiales bacterium. Classification (GTDB taxonomy): domain Bacteria; phylum Verrucomicrobiota; class Verrucomicrobiia; order Limisphaerales; family CANJSG01; genus CANJSG01. The sequence goes on from JAYUUX010000739.1 coordinate 794, forward strand.
AAACCGCGCTCGGTGGCTCCGGCTTCCATGGTTCTGGATGACTCATCGAATGGTTTCTCGGAACAATCGGGATTCGGGTCAAGATTCGAGCCGAACGAAAATGGCCGGCGTGATCATGGTCGGCGCGCCCGAATCAGGCTTTGATAGGCGACGTCGTGAGGCCGAACGAAGCCGTAGCCGCGATTCCGGCGACACTGCCGCCGCAGAACAGCTCCAGATACTCGGGCGTGTCGAACAAATGCTTTTCCACCGGCGCCTGCTCTCGGCGGATCAGAAACTTCAGTTCATCCAGATCGTCCGACCATCCCGCGCCGTTGCAGAACTGGACGCCGGCAAACTGGGTCTTGTAGAGCGCCTTCTCGGAATAACAGGTGCCGAGGTGAATCGCCCGGTAGCCGATGTTGGCGAAGTGCTGGACGGCCGCCGTCATCATGAACATCCCCAGGCTGCGGTTGAACGCCGCGAGATCGTAGAAAGCGAAGTAGTAATAGGCCACCCGGTCCGGCTCCAGGTAGAGGAGCGCGGTCCCGAGCTCCTTCCCGGTGGCTTCCTCTCGATAGACCAGCAGATGGGAGATGATCGGTGAACTCATCAGCCGATCCATCCGGGTGAAGCCCATGATGTCCTCGCCGAAACGCTGGTCGGCGTAGGATTTCCACGACTGCCGGCGCTCCTCCGTGTAGTCGAACTCCGCGCGCGGGACGATTTCGCTGAGGATACCCGCGCCCTTGCGGAGGATGCGGCGGTTCTCCGACGACGTCTCGAACTGCTCCAGCAGGACCCGGATGTTCCGGCACAGGTAGAACCGGGTCAGATCCGGCGAGGCCGGCAGGAAACCGCGCTCGAAGAAATCCGCCGGAGTCTCGCCGGGCTCCGGGAACGCCCACACGACGTAGGGATACGTGTAGCGCGAGTAGTCCGATTTGAGTTCCGAAAAGGCCAGTTTCATCGACAAGGGGAAGCGTGAAGAGGCGGAGCGCTTAAGGGAAGTGGACGAATGGTGGGGAGGAAGGAAAACTGTGGAGGGATACCAGATCCCGGATGCCTGAATCCGGACCGTTGTCCGAGGCGCTCGTTGCAATCATCCGGTATTTGGAATCAGGCATCCGCGCCCTCACCTCATTATCCGCCTTTCCAAACGTCGGTTCAACCCCACCAGCACATCGTAGGAAACCGTCCCGGCCCATGCGGCCACCTCATGCGCCGAGATCGCCTGTGAACCCTGCGAGCCGAGCAGCACCACTTCGTCGCCTGCGGCCGCGTCCGGAATCTCCGTCACGTCGGCCATGATGGCATCCATCGTGACGCCGGAACGGATCGGAGCTTTTAGGCCGCGAATGAGCACATGGCCCGTGTTCACCAGCCGCGGATACCCGTCGCCGTAGCCGATGGGGAGAATGGCGATGCGACGAGGGTCTTCCGCTTTGAAGCGTCGGCCGTAGCCGATCGTTTCCCCGGCACTGATCGAGCGGATGGAGGCGATCGGACACTTGAGCGACAGGATAGGAGCAATCCCGTCGATACGCGGAACATGCGACGAGGGAAACCAGCCCAAAGGCAGCAGCCCGAGGCGCACCATGTCGAAGTGCGCTTCCGGAAAGTTCAAGAATCCGCCGGAATTGCAGAAATGGGCCAAGGGCGGGCGGAGTCCGCGCGCTTCCAAAGCGGACAACACCGAGCGAAATATCGCCAGTTGCTCCAAGGAGAACGACGGATCGGCCGCGTCCGACATGGCGAGGTGGCTGAAGACGCCGCCGAGTTTGATCCCCGCCAGGCGCGCGATCGCCGCCGCCAAGGCAACCGCATCTTCCGGCGACGCACCGTAGCGATTCATGCCCGTGTTCACCTTCAAGTGGACGGTGGCCTGCAGGCTCAACTCGCTGGCGAGAGCCGAGAGTTGCTCCGCCACGGCCATGTCGTTGACGCAGACAGTGAGGTCGAAGCGCAGGCAGTCCTTCAGCTCCGGCAGTTGCCTTTGTCCGAAGACAAGGATCGGCGCATCGATGCCCGCCTCGCGCAGCTCAATGCCTTCACCAACCGCAGCCACGGCCAGACATGAACCGCCAGAGGCCAGTGCGGTCTTGGCCACATCCACCGCGCCGTGGCCAAAGCCATCGTCCTTCACGACGAAGAGCAGCTTGGGTGGTCGGGGATTCTTACCACGGGCAAACTCGCCGATGGCCGCGAGATTGCGGCGAAGCTGGGCGAGATTGACCTCGATCCAAGCGGATCGCGTGGCGGTCGGCGTTTCGAGAACGGGCTGGGCGGCGCCGGTTCCCGGAGGCCAGAGCGAGCGTCCGACGTCGCGACGGTAATAGCTGCCGAGACAATGGAGTTGGCCAATCTCGCGATAGCTGGCCGCGATGGCCGCATCCGAAGTCGGTGCCAGCGAGGCGACGTCGCAGATGCGATGCCCCGTGGATTCGAGGCGTCCATCACCGGACAGGGCGACTTCGTTCCACAGGATCTCCGGAGTCTGGGCGTCCCCGCCCGGCGAGTCGGTGCCCGGGTTTTCGTCCTCGAGTCCTAGCCGGGCGCGGACGCCCGGCCTACGCGTCACCGGCACACGCGGACCTTCCAAGCTGGTGAAAGGATACCCGTAGCCCGCCAGCGTCACCGAGCAGCCGTAGTTCGATCCATCGCGCCACCGCGGAGCCAGCGGTTCGTCGCGCGCGCAGGCCAGCAAAGTGGCGAGCGGATTGGCCAGCATCCTGCAGATCATCGGTCCCGACGTCACGCCGAGGCGCACGTTGTATTCCAGCACGTGCCAGCGGCCGCCATGACGGATGGCCGTAACCTGCACCGGTCCGTGGAAGTTCACCTCGCGAAACCATGGCAGCAACGGCCGCAGCAATTCGCGGCAAAGCCGGTGGCGGTCGTCCTCGTCGCGTTCGACCAATCCACCCAACGGCGCGCCCGCCACGACACCCATGTCGCCGTCGAAGGCCCGCTTGTATTCCTGGTTCGTCACCAGCGGATAAATCTCCCCGGCGCTGACGAGCGCGATGTGGCCCGCCTCGGCTCGGCCGAGATACTCCTGCATGAAGACGCCGTCGGCGTAGTCCAACCGTGGCAACCATCCGAGCGTGTCCTCCACAGTTTCACACACGATGGTGTGGATGGGGCTGTTTGGTCCGCAGACAGGATTCTTCAGCACGAACGGGCGGTTGTGCCGCCGCACC
>JAYUUX010000740.1:0-1932 GCA_043754645.1 Verrucomicrobiales bacterium
CTTTGCCGGCATGGCCGGCGAGGTCATCACCCAGCTGAACAAGGGCGAGTCCGTGACCGTATTGGAGCCGGTGGTCGTCAAGGCTGCGAAGGGCGATCCCACCAATTGGTTCAAGATAGCGTTGCCGGCGAACACCCCCCTGTGGGTCAACGCGGCGTTCGTGGACACCAACCAGACCGTCTCCGCCAAGAAGCTCAATGTTCGGGGCGGCCCTGGCGAAAACTTCAGCGTGGTCGCCCGCCTGGACAAAGGAGCCGACCTGAAGGTTTTGCGTCGCGAAGGGGATTGGCTCGAAGTCCAGGCGCCCGCCGGGGCCGCGGCCTATGTGGTCGCGTCGTTCATCGAACTCTCCGCCAAGCCCGGCCTCGCCGAAGCTCCGGCCAAAGCCGCGCCTGTCGTGGTTCCCGAGGCGAAGCCCACCCCTGTTGCGGAGATCAAGCCCGAGCCTGCTCCGGTGGTCGCCCGGGACACGAAAACTGAAACGGAAGCGCCCAAGGCGGCGAACGCCCCGGTTATCCCGCAGGCGACTCCGGCGCCCGAGCCGGTCGCGCCTGTCACGTCCGTTTCTCCTGCGACGACTGTGGCAGTTTCGGCGGCGCCCGTCGGTCGGGACGGGGTTCCGGCAGTCGCCCGCAAAGTGTTCCGCGAAGGAATCGTCCGTCGCGATCTCCATTTGAACACACCCAGCTACTTCAACCTCGAGGACCGTTACTCGGGAGAGAAGATCGCCTTCCTGGTCGGCAATGAGCAGAAGTTCGAGCTGGCGCGCTTCATCGGTTCCCGCGTGATCCTCAGCGGCGAAGAGTTCCTCGACGACCGCTGGAAACGCACGCCGATCATCAAGATCGAAACCCTCGATCTGCCCTGATGTCCTTTCCGAACCTGATCGACGGGCGGGCCATCGCCGAACAGATCCATGCGGAGACCGCCCATCGGGTTGAGGCCCTCAAGGCTCGCGGAATCCAGCCGTCGTTGCTCTTCGTCCGCGTCGGCGAAGACCCCGCGTCCAAGGTCTACGTCGGGATGAAGGAGAAGACTTCGGCCCGTCTTGGCATCGTTTCGGACACGCGGGTCCTGCCCGAGGCGACAACACAGGCCGAGCTCCTGCAGTTGCTCCAACAGGCCAACGCCGACATCCGCATCCATGGCATCCTTGTCCAGGCACCGCTTCCGAAACACATCGACGAACGGGTCGTCTACGCGACGGTTGCGCCGGCCAAGGACGTCGATGGATTCCATCCCGTCAACGTCGGCAAACTGATGCTCGGTGATTCCTCCGGCTTTCTTCCCTGCACTCCGGCCGGTGTCCACGAGCTCCTGATCCGTTCCGGCGTGAAGACCGATGGCGCCGAAGTTGTCGTGCTTGGCCGCGGAAACATCGTCGGCAAGCCGATGGCCTCGATCCTGATCCAGAAAAGCCGGAACGCGAATGCCACCGTCACCGTCTGCCATTCCGCGTCTCGGCATGTGAAGGAACACTGCCTCCGCGCCGACATCATCGTCGCCGCGCTCGGTTCCGCGAAATTTGTGACGGCCGACATGGTCAAACCCGGCGCCGTCGTCATGGACGTCGGCGTGAACCGTGTCTCCGATCCTTCGGCCAAGGGCGGATCCCGGCTCGTCGGTGACGTCGACTTCGACGCGGTCCAGCCCATCGCCGGCCGCATTACCCCGAATCCCGGTGGCGTCGGCCCCATGACCATCGCCATGCTTCTGCAGAACACCGTTCGCGCCGCTGAAATGGCGACGCGCTGATACCGAACACCACATCCAAATGACACCCACACGCATCCTCCCCGATCTCCAGTGCTCCCTCGTCTGCGAGCAGGTCCGCCAGGAAACCACCGGCAGCTTCTTCCTGATCGGCGTCATCAACATCATCCCCGTCCCGCAGTTTCCGGTCACCGCGCCGCAGCTGCTCGTCTTCAACCG
>JAYUUX010000741.1:0-5085 GCA_043754645.1 Verrucomicrobiales bacterium
CCCTACCGGCGACGGTTGCCCGAAACTCACGGGTATGAGGCCGCCGGATCGAGCGGCCACCAGCCGCCGCGCCAGTCGAACCACTCCGCGCCACGGAACCGTTTCTTGTAGTCGAAGGCCGAGGCTTCGTGGAACGCGTAGCCCGGGTAGTAGATTTCGCAGCCGCGGCTCCGCGCATAGCTCATTTCGATCAGCGTCGTCGCGATGCCCGGGCTGAGTTCCGCGTGGTCGGGGTGGAACATGGCGTAGACGCTTGAGACCGCTTGTCGCCCCACGTCGAGGTAGCTCGCCGCGATCAACCGACCCTCCGAATAGATCCCGACCTCCAAGGTCTCGCAGGGCGCGAGGCCCGGGTGCGGTCCAAGGTAACTCTCCAGGCTCGGCGGCGGATTCGCGGTGAAGCGCTGCTTGTGCAGTTGGAACAGCGTGTCGCGTGTCGCGTCGATCCGCGCGGGAATGATCCGGACTTCGTAGCCCGCGAGCTTGCCCAGGATCCGCCGGTGGCTTCTCGACGGCTGGAAGCGCGCGAGGATGATGCGCAGCGGCATGACCACGCGCGGCACCTGCACGTCCACCGTCGAACGGGAGTAGCGCACGAACGTCGGCCCGAAATGCCGCCAGCCGAGCAGCCACAGGGAATCCATCAGCTCGCGGGTCGCGAGCATGAGCTCGCCGTATTCGTTGATCTGCGGCGTGTGTTCGATGGGTGGTGGAACGCTCATCCCGGTGGAGAATCCGCGAACCGTCCGCAGGAACGTGTCCATGGTCGAGCGGGAAACCGGGTTGCCACGCGGATGCGGAATTGTTGGCCGGGGATCTTGGACTGCTGGCAAGCTGCGGCCCATGGATTGGAACAAACTGCTCGCCGGTCGGACGTCGCTGATGCGGCGCTCCGCCGTGCGCGAGCTTCTCAGGCTGATCAATCGGCCCGGCATGATCTCCTTCGCCGGTGGCCTGCCTGCGCCCGAACTGTTCCCGGTCGCCGAAGTTCGCGCGGCGACCGATCAACTGTTGGATCAGCACGGCCCCAAGGTCCTCCAATACGGCGAGACCGAGGGCGTGCCCGAGCTGCGCGACTGGGTGGCCGCCTCGTTGTCCCGGCCCGGCTTCACGCTGGGCCGTGACCATGTGCTCATCACCAGCGGCAGCCAGCAGGGCCTCGACCTGATCGGCCGTGTGCTCATCGATCCAGACGATCTGGTGGCCGTGGAGAATCCGACCTACCTCGCCGCCTTGTCCGCGTGGCGGCCGTGGCAGCCGCACCTGCTTCCGCTCACGTGCGACGACAACGGCCTCACTCACGAGGCGATCGGCGGCCTGACGGCTTCGCGGCCGAAGCTTCTCTACACCATCCCCAATTTCCAGAATCCGACCGGCGTCACGCTGTCGCTGGAACGGCGCCGGCAACTGGTCGCCACGCTCGCCGGCAGCGGGACGCTGATCGTGGAGGACGATCCCTATGGCGAACTGCGGTATCGCGGCGAAGCCTTGCCCGGCTTGCTGGAACTGGCCGGTGGTCCCGAGCCGCAACTGCTGCGTCTGGGAAGTTTCTCCAAGGTGCTCGCGCCCGGACTGCGGGTCGGGTTTGTCGTCGGACCGGCCGTCTTGATCGAAAAAATGGCCTTGGCCAAACAGGCCCTCGATCTCCACACCGCGACCTTCAACCAATGGCTCGTGCTCGAACTGCTCCGTAACGGCGTCGTGGACCGCAACCTGCCGAAGCTCCGCGCCGCCTATGGCGAACGCTGTTCGGCCATGCTGGAAGCGTTGGAGAACAATCTTCACGGATCAGCCACCTGGACGCGGCCGGAAGGCGGGATGTTTGTCTTTGCCCGTCTTGCCGACGGTATCTCCGCGACCGAACTGTTGGCCAGAGCGGTGGAACGCGGCGTGGCGTTCGTGCCCGGCGCTGAATTCCATGTCGATGGCTCCGGCGAGCAAACCCTGCGACTGAACTTCTCCCACGCGTCGCCGGAGAAGATCCGCGAAGGCATCAAGAGGATCGCCGAAGCGGCTTCGAGCTAGTTGGCCGATGGAGAATTCAGGCGGCGATCGGGTTCAGATCTCGTCCACACCCGATCTCGTTTGGGCGTTTGCCGTGAAATCTCCATTCCCCAAATACTTTAGCTCTCTCCCGGTCTCCAGATCGTGGATTTTGAGGTTTGCTTTCGCTTCCGAGGTTCGCTGCACCGTTTTGGTCCGGCGCTCCAGATAGGACGCCAAGTCTTCAAGCGATGAATAGGTGATCGCGCTGAGCTTCGGTCGGGGTTCGTCGAAAAGAACGACGCAGTAGCGCGACGCCGAACTGTCGGGACGATGTAGTGCCGGAGGGACGATATAGCCGTTCCGTTCGCAAAGGGCCAAAACGCTGGCGAGATACTCCTTCGCGGTCCAGTCGGCGCCGGTTTTGGCATAGTATTGCCCTTGGGCCGACAGGCGTGCCAGCGCGGTGGTATCATGAACGGCCTTCACCGGCTGGAGTTCGATCCAATCTCCGACGGTTGAATTGAGCCAGTTTGCGGTTTCCTGATCGGCAATCAGGGCCCCGAACTCCGACGTGAATAGGCCGCGGGGAGCGCATCGTTCCGCGAGAAGTATTTCGCCGGCGCTGGCGCCTTCACGCCATTTGGAATGGAGCGAGTCGCCGAAGACGATGGGGTGTTTTTCCGGCAAGCTCTCCCATGGAGTTTCCATCAGCTGTGAAATCGCCTTCGTCTCGGAATCGTCGTCCAAGTAGTTCTCGGGTTCACCGCCGTTCGGACGAATCTTCGGAAGGTCGGTGGCGAAATCCCATTCTTGCCATTCGATGCGGGTGATCTTGTTCAGAATCGCATGCCTAAAGGTTCCGGCGTGGAGCCCTCGGGATTCCCAGGCCCTTTTCATCGAATCAGAGACGATGCAGATCCTGTGGGGAGTGCAATACGGGAAGCAGATGGGCGGGAGGAATGGACCCGTCCGACGGAGTAAGGCTGGACCGTCCGGGGAAGAGCGGTGGAAGAAGCCCGACACCAGCACATCGCCGTAGTCACCCCAGATTGGAGCGGGCATCAGGATGAAGAATGTCCCCAAGTGTTCCGCCATACCAAGCGGAGGCCTATCAGGCCGGCCAGCGCAGCTCAACTCCCAGCTTCACCAGGTCGGCTTGGAGTTCGCTGACGGTTTCCTTGTTGGCCAAGGCTTCTGAGCTTCCCAGCTTCTTCCGCAAAGCCAGAGCCACGGCGGCTCCGGCGGCTTCGCCAATGTTCCATTCGACGGGATGCAGGCGGTAGCAGCCATTGGTCACGTGGGTGGTGCCGATGTTTTTGCAGGCGGGGATGAGGTTCTTCATCCGCAACGGCAGGAGGGCGCCGAGCGGGATCTGGAACGGCGCGGTGCCGAAGTCGATGTAGTTGTCGCCCGTGCTGCTGGGATGGAGGTCGATCGGGTAGCTGCCGATGCCGACGGTGTCGGTGAATTCGGCCGCCTTGGCCTCTGCTTCCTTCACGCCCGTCTCTTTGGCACGCATGGCGAGGCCGACGTGTTGTTCGAGGACGGTGAAGCGCGCCTTGATGCGCCGGGCCTCGCGCACATAGATCGACTTGGCCAAACCGTCTTCCGTGCCGACGAGATCCTTTCGGAGCCTCAGACCGGGCCAGCCTTTGCCGCCGTCAGGGCGCGCCACTTCGGTTTGGAGCCAGTAGAGAAGCGAGAGGCTGAGTTGCTTCGCGCCGTCGATGTGCTTCTGCGCTTCCGTTTCGGAAACGCCGACAAGGTTGCCGAGCATGTAGTCGTTCTGCGGCCAGTTGATGAGCGAGGCGTCGCCGGGATAGGTGCCGGGCAGGAAGTTGGCCTTCGCGGCAATGCGGCGGTAGCGCCAGAGATTCAGCGGAACTCCCGGCGTGTCGCCCTCAGGATTGAAGCCGAGGGCGACTGGAACGCGGCGCTGCGGATGGAAATAGGTCAAGTCCAGCAGGCGTCCGGGCCAAGCAGGCGTGAGGTTCGGCACATGGTTCTTCCAGAAAGCCCAGTCGCGCGGCGTGTCGATGACGTGCTCCTCGCCCGGCACGTGGTCGATGATGAAACAGGAGACGAACGACTGCTGGTTGGCCGGGCCGGGCTTGGTGGAGGCGTGGAGTTCGCCAGTGCCGGCTTCGGCGCCGGTGACGAACTCGGTGCCCGTCATCGGCAGAAGATCGCCAAGCTCTGTGGCATCGATGAACCACGGCGCTTCCAAGGAAACGTCTTTTCCAGTGCGGAGATTACGGACGGCGACCTGCTTCACGCGGTCGGAATCCGCGACGGCGGAAACGGGTTTGTGCTCCCGCAAGATGACGAGCCGTCCGCCGGAGACGTAGGGCGCGAGCATTTCCTCCAATACCGCGAGAGCGACGCGTGGTTCGTGGCAGAGCGCGGAGACGGCGCCGGTTCCAGGATTGAGATTCGCGCGGGCTTTGGCGGCGTCCGTCAGCGGGTAGTTGCGGCGGTAGTAGTCGCGGACGCCATTGCGGAATTGCCGGTAGGTTTTTGTGCAGCCGTGCGACTCGATCCATCGGTGTTCATCCGGCGGCACAGCCTGCGAGGTGAGCTGCCCGCCGATCCAATCGGTCTCTTCGGTCAGCACGACCTTTAAGCCCGACTTCAACGCGGACAACGCGGCGGCGATTCCGCCAAGGCCGCCGCCGATGATCGCGACATCCGCAGTGAAGCCGCTGGTGCCGGCGCGGGAAGCGCGGCGTTCCTCCGCGGCCCGGGCGGATGTCTGTGCCAGCGCCAGCAGGGGCGCAGCGGCGGACGCGGAGGCTCCGAGCTTGATGAAGTGGCGGCGGTTCATGGGGATGAGGATCCCGACAACAGGCTTTAAATCAAACGGCACGAAAGGCCACCCGCATCTCACCGACGAGCAGGTTCGCGTGGTTGCGTTGTTCGGCGCGGCAAAGTCGGGCCAGCGAGGGAACCGACTTCGGCTCGATCAACCCGAGTTGGCGGACCAACTCCAGCGCGACGAGGCCCCGAGCCCGTGCCGATCCGTCCTCGATCTTGAAGGCGATGCCGAGGCCTTCCGGCCAACGAGCGGTCGCGCGGACGCCGGCGCACCAGACGCCTTCC
>JAYUUX010000742.1:0-7765 GCA_043754645.1 Verrucomicrobiales bacterium
ATCTCCGAGGCGAAAGTGGCGGGCGCGATCGTGGATTTCGGACAGGACGTGCGCGTCGTCGGGCTTCCGCCCGGAAAACCCTTCTGGCACATCGGACTCGAAGATCCTCTCAAGCCCGGCAGTTGCTGGTGCGGTGTCGCGGTCAAGGATGCCGCGGTGGCCAGCAGCGGCGACTACCAGCGAAGCCGCATGTCGGGAACCCGGCGGATAGGGCACATCATCGATCCGCGGACCGGTTATCCGGTCGACAACGGATGCCGCGCGGTCTCGGTCATCGCGCCTTCGTGCACCTTGGCAGGAATCCTGTCCACCACGGCCTTCGTCCTTGGACCTCGTGACGGATTGCCGTTGATCCAGTCCCAACCCGGAGCGGCCGGTGTCATTTCGACCGACACATCCCGTGTCCACACCCGTAACTTCCATGAATTCTGCGTCACCTGACCGCTCGCCCCTGATTCCGACCCTCGCGCTCCTGCTCGCCCTCGCGTCGGTTCCCACGCTCCAGGCCGCCGGTTGGAAGGAAGGCGGCACATTGCCGGACCTGAAGACGTTCGGAGTCACGGGCGCCATCCCGGAGAACCTCAAGGGAAAGGTTGTCCTTGTGGACTTCTGGGCGACCTGGTGCCCGCCCTGCAGGGCATCGTTCCCCGTCATGGACGAATTGCAGAAGAAGTATGGGACGAACGGCTTCTTGGTCATCGCGATCAGCGTCGACGAGAAAAAGAGCGCGATGACCCAGTATCTCTCCAAGAACCCAGTCGCCTTCACGACGCTTCACGACTCCGCCCAGAAGCTCGTGGCCGCAGCCGACGTCGCGACCATGCCGACCAGCTTCCTGGTCGATCGCACCGGCAAGATCCGTTTCGTCCACACCGGGTTCGAGCCGGACAAGACCAAGTCCGAATACATCCGGCAGATCGATTCGCTCCTGAAAGAAACCCGTCCCAAGCCATGAAGACCAAACGACTATACCTCGCCGTCGGCCTCGCCTTGCTGGCGTGGAACTCAACCGGCTGTGCCAACGTGAAACCGTGGCAGCGCGGCACCCTGGCCGACTACGCGATGCGCTCGGACCGCGACCCGATCAGCGACGGGCTGAACGAACATCTCTGGTTCTCCCGTGAGGCCGCGTCAGGCGGACGAGGCGTCGGCGGCGGCGGCTGCGGCTGCAACTGAAGAAACATGGAACCACTTGAACTCCGACCCCTACCCGGGAAGTTATCCGTAATGAAGAATTGCTCAATCCATCTGGAAACCTGTTCCAAGGTGGCCGCGCGTCTGGCTCCGCTGTCGCTGTTCCTCGCCGCATGGCTCCAAGCCTCGCCGATCCTGCGTTGGATGCTCGGCCATTCCGGCCAGTCGGGCCCGCTCTCCGCCATCATGGTCCGGGTCGGAGGTGTTTCGGCGGCGCTGCTCGGCGGGGTGCATTCCGTCTCCGGAGCGACCACCCCCACCTTCGACGGTCCGTTTCAGGTGACTGGAGCGGTTGGCCAGCAGGTGAACTTCAGGCTTGATGTCATCCCGTTTGGTAGCCGCTTCATGAGGAGTTTTTCGGCGTCAGGCCTGCCTCCGGGGGTGAATATCGTGACGTTGGGGGACAATTCAGCGCTTTTGTTGGGCACGCCGACCCAAGGCGGGACTTTTTTCGCGACCGTTTTTGGCTGGCGTTACAGTCCCGTCAGCGAACCCGACAACCAGATCGCGGGGAACTCCGTTTCGGACAGCGTGGTTCTCACAATCTCAGGGGGTTCCACGCCCGCGACCATCGAGCAACAACCGGCCAGCATCCGTCGGCTGCCAGGAACGAACGCGGTTTTCACGGTGCTCGCACAGGGGACGGAACCCATCACCTACCATTGGAGAAAGAACTCCAGCCCTCTCGGCCTCCAGCCAACAAGCGCCACGCTCACGCTGACCAACCTGACAGCCAACAGTGCCGGGACCTATTCGGTCATCGTCAGCAACTCGGCCGGAACAGAGACAAGCTCAGGGGCGGTCCTTTCGATCGCGGCTCGACCGGCGATTTCCGCCGACAGGTTGAACACCTCGGTCCGCCTCGCATTCCCCGGAGAAACCGGAGTGACCTACCGCGTGGAGACCGCCACCAACGTTGCCGCAAGCACGTGGGCCACCTTGACCAATGTCACGCCGCTAACGGACGGCCCCCTTGCGGTCACGAACACACCGGCGTCCTCGAACCTGTTCTACCGCCTCCGCCTGCTGGGTCCCTGATCACTTCGCCACGGTCCTGGGCGCTCCGATCGGCCTGCCGTATTGGTCCACTTCGATGTCGACGGGCACCTGGATGGTGCGGCCGTCGGCCGTGGTTTCCAGGCGCCACGTGCGCACGACCCTCCGAGTGTTGTTGAAAGGAACCTTGCCGGCCGCGACGGCGCCTTCGCCGACACCGACGACCGCGCCTGCGACGTTCCCGCCCACTGCACCAACGGCCGAACCGATGCCGCGTCCGATGGCGGGCCCCGGCTGCCTGGGGTTGGTGATTCCCGGGCGGTTGGGATCCGACGCGCAACCGGCCAGGGCGAGGCCGGCGATCGAAATCATCAGTGACGAGGCAGGGATGTTCAGTTTCATGGGATTCACGGTTTCCGGCTTGGAGAATAAGCCTTCCCGTTAGCCGTGCAATCTCGTGCTCGCTCTTCAGGTATTCCACCACCAGTATGAGTTTCATGCCTGCCCGCGCTCTGATCGTTGCCACGCGCAATCGTCACAAGGTTGAGGAGATCGCCGCCATCCTCGGCCCAAACACCCTCTGCCTTTCGCTCGCCGATGCACCGGGCTCGCCCCACGCGGTGGAGGACTCGACCACCTTCGAGGGCAATGCCGTCAAGAAGGCCATGACCCTCGCTGTCTGGCTTGCGGCAAACCCGACGGCGCCGTTCTGGGAAAAAGCGGCCGGGCTTCCCGGTTTCGTCCTTGCGGACGATTCCGGACTGGAGGTCGACGCCCTGGACGGGGCACCCGGAGTGCATTCCGCCCGCTTCGCGGCGATCGATGCCGGAGCACCGGGGAACAGCTCGGACGCCGACAACAACGCAAAACTGGTCCACATGCTCGCCAATCGCGGCATCGACCACGCCACCGCCCGCTTCCGCTGCGCCGTGGCCTTGAGCCCGATCCATCCAGGGGCCACGCCCGATGAGATCAAATCGTCATCGCGCACGTTCGCCGGAGTCTGCGACGGGCACATGACCCTGAAGCCCCACGGCACGGGCGGCTTTGGGTATGATCCCCTTTTCATCCCCGCCGGACATGGCGAATCGTTCGCCCAGCTCACCCGCGATGTGAAAAACCGCATCAGCCACCGCGGAAAGGCGCTCGAAAAACTGAAGGCCGCCCTCGTGTGAGCCCGCGGACAAACCGGAAGAAGAAGCAGAAAGGCGTTGCTCCGCATTTCGTGTTTAGGAGTAGTATCGGGGACTGATGAACAGCGCCGCCCTTTCCGCTGAACCGACCAAGCCCGCGACCGCGCCGGCGAAGCCCGGGCCGTCCCTGCCCCCCGTGCGGAGGCCGACGAAGTCCATTTTCAAACTCGTGGGTGAAGTGCTCAAGCACGGCGGTCCAGGATACCTCCAGTTCGCGATCACCAACGTCTGCAACGCCGACTGCGGCTTCTGCGGTTTCGCCCGTTCCAAGTTCGATCCGAAGGCACGCCGCAGTGTCACTCTGCAGGAGGCCAAGGACGTCATCGACCTCTCGGTGAAGAACCACATCGGCTACCTCCTCTTCGTCGGAGGCGAACCGCTCGTGCACCGCGAACTGCGGGCGATGACCCGCTACGCGGCCGAGCGCGGCATCCGTCCGATGATCTGCACGAACGGCGCCCTGTGGAACGAGCAGAACATGGCGGACCTTGCCGATGACGGCCTGAGCAGCGTCATCATGTCGATCGACGCGCACGACATCTCCAAGCACGAGGCCAACCGCGGCCTGCCCGACGTCTGCCGCAAGATCAAACGCGCGAACGAGTTCTTCCAAGCCCGGGGCATCCAGACGACCGCGAGCATCACGGCGAGCCGGTTGATCGAGGACTACGCGAAGCTCCCGGAATTCCTCGAAGCACTGGGCTTCACCAGTTGCACGTTCAGCTATCCGCTCACATCCCTCGCGAGCAGCTACCTCAGCTTCAGCGACAGCGGCCTGGTCAACTTCTCCAAGGACGAACTCATCAACCTGTTCGAACAGATCAAGAAGATGAAACGCAGCAGCGGCTATCCGGTCGTCAACCCGACGGAGTCGCTCGACGAGATGCAGCGGCATCTTCGCGGCGAGAAGGAGAAGTTCAGCTGCCTTGGCGGACACAAATATTTCTACCTGGACTGGCATCTGAACCTCTACCGGTGCCATGCTTGGGAGACTCCCATGTGCAACGTCTACGACTGGGATGATTCGAAACTGATCCGCGACGGCTGCACAAAGTGCATGATCGACTGCTACCGCGATCCAAGCGTCCTACAGTTCGTGGCCATCAGCGCCAGCGACGCCTGGAACGCGGCAAAGAAGGGGAAGCTGGCCACCGCGGCGAAGCACATCTTTGACTCGCGGAATCTGACGTCCCTGAAGGCCGTCTGGGATGACCGGAAGTGGATTGGCAAGGTCTGAGCTAATTGCCCGGATGCGAATGATGCCGGCATTGGAATGCCGGCGAAGAGAGGAATCTGATTGACCGTTTTTTCGATTCAGGGCCGATATTTCGGGTCTCTGGTCGTAATAGTTTTCTGAAGCCATGCCGAGAAGTTCGAAGAAGATAGCCGTAACAACACGCTCCGCCGCGGCGGCGCGCTACGATGCGAACCATACCGTCCTGCAGAAGACCTACGGCGCCCTTGCCGATCTTCGCAAGGAACTGGCGGAATCCAAATCCGCCGTCGCCGAGCGTGCCGAGGTGTTGAGCCTTTTCGGAACATGCGCGGACTCCCAGCGCGCGTGGCTGCTGCTCGAGGACTATTTCGAGAAGCTCCACCTGTCGCGGAAGGATTTCGTAACGAGCGAGTGGTGGCCGAAGATGATCGGCGCGACCGGCAAGGCGCGCCTCGAGGAGCTGGCCCTGCTCTTCATGCGCTCGAACCGTTCGCTTCCGAACGAGTTGATGGCCCACGCGAACTTCGACCGCTTCGCCGAAGTGGAGAAGGCCGAGAAGGAACAGGAGATCGTCACGGAGCTTGAGAATTGGATGTTCCCGCCCGCCCCCGCCCACCTTGACGCCCCGCGGGCCACGTTGCGCGTGGTCTGCAGCTCGCGTCCGCTCGAGGAAAACAGCTCGGTCTACCGGCTGCACATCGACTTCCACCTTTTCCGGCCGCGCACCGGCGACAAGCTCAAGACGCTCGCCGAACTCATCGAACTCACCACCCGGGCCACGCACGAGCAGGAGCTCTTCGCGCCCGGCGACTGGGAATTCATCCAATGGCTGGCGAACGAATTCGCGACCGAGGACATGGCCGATGGAGAGCTCTTCATCTCCGGCCTGCAGCTCCTGCAATGGCTGGCCCGCTGGGGCGATACCCGTCGCCTCGAAATCGTCAACACGCCGAACAGCTTCCACTTCCACGGCCAGGTCGCGGAGTTGAAGCCCCACCTCGAACCCGTCTCCGAGGGGCCCGTGTTCACCCATCACGTCGCCCTGCCCGGCGGCCAATCCGTCGGGCTTGATACGGCGAAGTTCTTCGTCGGCAAACCGACGCTGGCGCTCGTCGGCGAAACGTTCTTCCTGCTGCGGAACGCGCCGAAGGACACCTTCCTCGCCCGGTGGCTGCAGCAGAAGTCGGTGCCGGTCACCAAGCTCTCGCACCGCACGTTGAACCGCCTGCGCCAAACGCAGCCGAACAACGGCGTCGACTGGAGCCAGCTCTGCGAAGCGCACACGGCCACGCCGCAGTTCGTCTTCGAACTCGCGGACGACGTCGTCCGCCTCCGCCTCCTTGCCAAGAGCGAGAAGGACGGCAGCGAATGGCATTGGACCGGCCACGAATGGCAGCGCGACACCGGCGGCCGCAAGAAGGGAGAACGTCCCGAGATCCTCGACGATCCGAGACTCGAACTCGCCACCAGCTGGCTGCGCCGCCTCGACTGGTTCACGCCGGATCCCGGCCTGTGGGTCGGCGACGCCAACGACAACTTCCTCAACACCCTCGCCGCGGCCTGGCCCCACAAACCGGCCGAAGCCGAATACCTCGGCAACGAACCTTTCCGCCGTCTCTTCCTCTCGCCCAAGAAGCTGAAGCCGTTGCTGATGGTCAAGGGCAGCGGCATCGACTGGTTCAGCGTTTCCGCCGAGTGGGAAGCCGAAGGGATGCGCCTCAGCAAGACGGATCTGCAACGCCTCGCCGCATCGACGAGCCGCTTCGTCAAGCTGCCCGACGGGGGCTGGGTGGAGCTCGATGTCGAAGCGGTCCAGGCCGCGCATGAGGCGCTGGCGGATCTCGGCCTCGACGGCCTGAACAACGAAGCCCAGAAGGTCGGCCTCGAACAGGCCGCCCACCTGGACGACAAGGCGCTGGCGCGGTTCGGCGACACGCCCGCGGCCAAGGCCCTCAGGCAGAGCCTGGCGAACTTCAAGGGCGTGCCCGATTGCGGCCTGCCCAAGAACATCCACGCCGACCTGCGCCCCTACCAGAAGGACGGCTTCAACTTCCTCGCGCACCTTTCCTGCCACAAGCTTGGCGGAATCCTCGCGGACGACATGGGCCTCGGCAAAACACTCCAGACGCTCACCTGGATCGCGTGGCTCAACGAGCAGCACAAGAAGAACCCCAAGCCCTGCCTCGTGATCTGCCCGGCTTCCGTGCTGCACAATTGGCGTCGCGAGTCGGAGAAGTTCACCCCGCACCTCAAGGTCCTCATCCTCCAAAGCGGGGCGGCGCGTCACAACCTCCGGAAACAGATTCCCGAGAACGACATCATCGTGACCAACTACGCCCTGCTCCGCCGCGATCTGGAGGCGCTGCAGAAGTTCGCGTTCCGGGCCATCATCTTGGACGAGGCGCAATTCATCAAAAACCCCGGTGCGCAGGTCACTCAGTCCGTCAAGCAACTCAAGGCCGAGCAACGCCTCGCGCTCACCGGCACCCCGTTGGAAAATCGCCTGACGGATCTGTGGAGCATCGCCGACTTCGTCCAGCCCACCTATCTGGGCGACCAGGAGCACTTCTCCACCACCTACGATCCGAAGGGTTCCGGCGAGGAGGCCGACTCCGCCGCGCGCATCGCACGCCGCCGTCTCGCAGCCAAGCTGCGCCCCATCATGCTCCGCCGCCTCAAGAAGCAGGTGGCGAAGGATCTCCCCGACCGCATCGAGGAGCGGCGGGACTGCGATCTCGGTGAACCGCAGCGGAAACTCTACCTCGCCGAGCTCCGCCGAAGCCGCGAGCAGGTCATGCAGACCGTCCAGGAGAAGGGTCTCGCGAAGAGCAAGATGCACGTGCTCGCCGCGCTCACGCGCCTGCGCCAGATCTGCTGCCATCCCACGCTCGTCGGGAACGACTCGGCGTCCGGCAAGACGGAGACGCTGTTCGAATTGCTCGATCCGTTGATGGCCGACAACCAGAAGGTCCTCGTCTTCTCTCAGTTCGTGCAGATGTTGAAACTCCTGGAGGCCGAGTGCGCCAAACGCGGCATCAAGACCTACATCCTCACCGGAGAAACCAAGGACCGCCAGGAAGTGGTCAACGCCTTCCAGGACGAGAAGGGCGGCGGCGTTTTCCTCCTCTCGCTCCGTGCTGCCGGGACCGGCCTCAATCTCACCACC
>JAYUUX010000743.1:0-8801 GCA_043754645.1 Verrucomicrobiales bacterium
CCGCCACCTCCAACGCACCGAGGTGCTGGAAGCCGAGGAACCCTTCACCAAGGGCCAGAAAGGCAGCAGCGCCATGCCGCACAAGCGCAACCCCATCACTTGGGAACGCCTCACCGGCCTCGCCCGCGTCATCCGCGGCAACGCGGTCGCCGGCATGGAGAACGTCGCCCTCTGGCACGAGCGCGACATCAGCCACAGCAGCGTCGAGCGCATCATCTTCCCCGACTCCTGCACGTTGCTCGACTACATGTTCGGCCTGCTCACGCGCCTGATGGACGGCCTGCTCGTCTATCCCGAGAACATGAAGAAGAACCTCGGGCTTTCGCTCGGCATGTGGAACAGCCAGACCGTCCTGCTCGCGCTGATCCGCAAGGGCCTGACGCGCGAGGACGCCTACACGCTCGTCCAACGCAACGCCATGAAGACCTGGGAAGTGAAGCACGCCGGCCGCGACGACGCCGACTTCCTCGAAGTCCTCAAGTCCGACGACGACGTGGCGAAGCACTTCAAGAAGGGCGAACTGGAAAAGCTCTGCTCCCTCGACTTCCACCTGAAGGAAGTGAAGAACCGCTTCAAGCGGCTGGGGCTTTAGGCAAAGCCAATTGGCAACGGAACGATGCCAATCTGGGCAGGCCAGCAACTCCGCCCCACCAGTTTAAAAGGTGGGGCTGCGCTGCCGCGCAGCCCTGATCTCCGTCCCAAGCGCAGCGCCGGGACGAACGGGCGTCCGAAGCCCAGCAGAGCCGAGTCTTCAGGGAGAGCCCCGCCGTCTTCCGGCCCGATCTGAGCTGATGTGGCCCAATGGCCAATACTTCGCTGCGCTGGCCTTGGCTGTGAATGGGGCAGAGCAGCAACTCTGCCCTACCAAGATCGAAAGGTGGGGCTTCCTTCCATCCGGTGCTTCCGCTACGAAATCCGCCATGTCCCACAGCCCGTTCCAAGAACCGGGTCGTCGCACGCCGGCCAAGGGCGTCCACGTCACCACCGGCGGACCGAACTGGGTTTTCCTCACCGTCAACACGACCCATCGGGAACGCTGGCTGGCCCAGCCTTCCGTGCAGCGCGCGTTGCACGACATCTGGCAGCACAAGGCCACCGCTTGGCTTGTCAGCGACTACCTGCTGATGCCGGATCATCTCCACCTCTTCTGCGCCCCGCGCGACCTGAAGTTCACCATCGAACGCTGGATCGCTTTCTGGAAAGACCGCCTCGCCAAGACGCATCCGGACGCCGGAGCCTTCCAGTCCGGCGGTTTCCACCATCGCCTGCGGGACGAGGAGAACTACGCGGAGACGTGGCTGTATGTGCGCGAGAACCCGATCCGTGCCGGTCTCGTGACCCAGATGGCCGAGTGGCCCTACCACGGCCGCGTCCACGACATCCGGTGGTGACGCGCAGAAGCAAAGACGGCGCTGCGCTGGTCTTGGCTGTGAATGGGGCAGACCAGCAGGTCTGCCCTACCTCGATCAAACCCCGCACTCGCCAAACCACCTTCGCCCGCTTTTGCTTCAGGCATGAAGCCGCGCCTCCTCTTGCCTGCCCTGCTGGCTGCCGTCGTTTCGGTGTTCGGACACACGGCACACGCCGCCTCGACCGAGACGCCGCCGCCGTGGCCGGGCGACGAGTGGCGGCGTGAACGGCGCATCATCGATCTCCATCAGCATATCAACGCCACCGAGGAACACATGACGCGTTGGCTGCGGATCATGGACCGCGCGGGCGTGGGCATCGGCGTGAACCTCAGCGGCGGCACGGTCACGGCCAAGCCCGGCCAGCTCTCGTCCTTCGAAAAGACCAAGGCGCTTTCCGACCGCCTCGCGCCCGGCCGCTCCGTCCTCTACTTCAACCTCGACTACGCCGGGTGGGGCGAACCCGACTTCGTCGAGCGCGCCGTCAAGCAGGTAGAACGCGCCCGCGAACTCGGCGCCGCCGGGCTCAAGGAATACAAACGCCTCGGCCTCTTCCTCCGCGACGCCAAGGCCGAGCTAATCAAGATCGACGATCCGAAGCTTGATCCCGTCTGGAAACGCTGCGGCGAACTCGGCCTGCCGGTCAGCATCCACGTCGCCGACCCGCGCGCCTTCTGGCTGCCCTACACCCAGCAGAACGAACGCTGGACCGAGTTGAAGGATCACAAGAGCTGGTGGTTCGGCGATCCGAAGCAGTTCCCCTCGCGCGAGACATTGCTGGCCGCGCTCGACCGCGTCATCGCCCGTCATCCGAAGACGACCTTCGTCTGCGTCCACTTCGCCAACAACGCCGAGGACATCGACTGGGTGGACCGCAAGCTCGACGAACGTCCGAACATGATGGCCGATCTCGCCGCGCGCATTCCCGAGCTGGGCCGGCATGATCCGGAGAAGCTCCGCCGCCTCTTCATCAAACATCAGGACCGGATCTTCTTCGCGACCGATTTCCAGGTTTACGGCAAACTCATCCTCGGCAGCTCCGGCGACGCGGAACGTCCGACCGACGACGATGCCGCCGAATTCTACCGCAAGGAATGGCGCTGGCTGGAGACCAACGACCGCGATTGGCCGCACATGACGCCGATCCAGGGCGAATGGAACATCAGCGCCATCGGCCTGCCGCCCGCCGTCCTGCGGAAGATCTACTTCGACAACGCCCGCCAGCTCCTCGTCCGTTCGCTGCCCTTCGCCACCATCAAGGCCAAACGCATCGCCCGCGACTTCGCGCCCGACGGCGTTCTCGACGAAGCCGAATGGGCCACGGCCGCGCCGTTCCATCTCGACCAGCAATCCGGCAGCGGCCAGGTCCGCGCCGAGATGAGCACGCCCGTCCGCTGCCTCTGGTCCGACCGTTTCCTCTACCTCGGCTACGAATGCGGATTCACGACGCTGACCGACTTCGGTCCGGCGGAACCGGGCGAACGCGTCCGCAAGGAAGGTTCACTCTGGGACAAGGACGTCGTGGAATTTTTCTGCGGCTCCGACACGAACCGTCTCCGCCACTACACCGAATATGAATGGGCGCCGAACAACGAAGCCCTCGACCTCCGCCTCCGCGACGGCGCTCCCGACTTCGCCTGGAGCAGCGGCATGGAATGGAAGGTGAAGGTGGACGCGGCCCGCAAAGTTTGGACCTGCGAAGTCCGTATCCCGCTCAAGGCCCTCGGCGAAACCACGCCGCAGGTGGGCACCCGTTGGCGGGCCAACCTCTACCGGCTCGACCGCGCCAACAAAGCCGCCCTCGCGTCCAACCCCGTCCTCGCCGGCAGCTTCCACACCCCCGACCGCTTCGGCTGGCTGGAGTTTGTGGAGTGACGCCGGGAGCGCGGCCTAAAACATCCATTGCCATTCATCGCATCCTGTAGGCCCGGTCCCCTGACCGGGCGGGATTTCGGGCAGGCTCTGAAGGGCTGAAAGCCCAGCAACAATCCAGCCCAGGGCAAGCGAGACGAAGTCCGCGCCGCCCTGGGTCACGCACCCAACAAATCACCCAAGCCCTGAAGGGGCGAAAGATCCTCGGAAACTTCTGAGGCCGTCATCGTGTGAAGATCGCAACGCAGGCTTGCAGTTCAGTTGCCAAGTGGTCCGGCAAAATGTCTCCGAACCGCCGCAGCCCATCGCGAATCTGCTCCAAGTCTTCTGTCGTCGGTTCCGCAAAGCTCCGATTGTAGTTCGCCAGCCAGTCGCGGATCGACCTGATCGCCAGCCCAGCGATTTGCGGATCCGAATCAGCACAGGCCCTCAGTAGTGTCGGAAGCCTCCTCCATTTGCCGGCGAGCATGATCAGGGCTAGCACGTTCCGACGCACGTGAAGGACCGAGTAGCCGGTGAATAGCGCCTCCAATCTTTCCAAGGGGATCTCCCGCGCTCTTGGAAGCAATGCTTTCATCGCCTCTCGCGACACGCTCGCTTTAGAATCAGCCAATAGGTCAGTCAACCCGGCCAAATAGCGGTCACCATCCAACTTACCGATTCCATAGACGCTGGCTCGCCTCAGCCTCGGCAACGCCGAATGCAGATAGGAAGCGATTGAGACCGCGTCCGGGGCCATGCCACACTCACCAAGGCCGCAAATGGATCCGACCAGTTGCGGTCCCACGCCTTGCCGGACGGCTTCGACGTAGAACTCGCGGATGTCCGAGATTTCAGCGACTGCGAGAAACTGGCGGGCTGTCTCCCGCATCGACGTGTGGGCATCAAGCAACGCGCGCCGCAAGTATCCAGCTGCCAAATCTGGCCGTTTGGTTGCAACAGCCCAGAGCGCATCGCGGCGAATTGGCATATACCGGTCGCACAACATCGATCCAACAACCTCCGACAATTGGTCCGGGGTGACATCAGGCAGAAAGTGGCGCACTGCCCATGATCGCGCCGACGCGTCGGGATCGTTCAGGACGGAACGGATGAGCGATAGACGCGTCGTAGGCTCGGCCTCCGCAGCAAGCTGAAAGCTGATTCGCCGCACGACCTTGTCCTTCGATGCCATCCCACCTTGCAGCTGCTCTCTGCACTCTGGACGTCTCAGCAAGGCAAACACATTTTCCAGGAACTGCTTGTCCGCTCGCCCGCAGATGCGGAGCCGGATGACGAGGCTGATGTTTGCAAGAAAGTGAATGGCGTATGCCGGTCCAATTCTCTCACGCACCGCCCTGGCCGCCGCTTCACGAACGGGTGAAACCCAATCGTTGAGCCTGATAAGCAGGAACGGCAGTTCCTTGCCGGACCGTTGCAATGCCAGTTCCTCGACGGCGGCTTCGCGCACATGGCCGCTGAAATGAAAGCTGCAAAGGCCAACGAGGATTGTTGGATGGCTCGACTGTGCAAGACGCCCCACATCTGCGGGGCGTAGGCTTTTCCAGTTGTTGGCGTTGAAATATCCGTAGGCGACGTAGCCACGCGCACGGTGGTCCAGATTAGCCAGATCCACCGGCGACAAGCCTTCGATTATCCGGTGAATCTCTTCGACATCTTGGCTCTCGAAGAATTGCCGCCACCAGCTCACTGATTTGGCGACCTTGTTCAGCAGCTCGCCTGTCTCGGAAGGGTTGGGCGTCATGAGCTTTATCTTCGTTGGTTTGTGTCGTGGCTTCGAGCCGCTTCTTTCCCCCGCCCCTTCAGGGCTTGATCTACTTTGGACGGTTTACCCGGGGCGGTGCTCGCGTTGCTGCGCTTGCCCTGGGCTGACTTATCTCGAGCTTTCAGCCCGTTTGATTATAGCCGAACCCAACGTTGCGGTCGGGTTCGGCCCTTCGAATGGCGGGTTCAAGCCGCGCCGTTCGTGCTCTGGTCGGCGTCCTTGATGACGAAGCGGGCCTTGAGGCGCGCGACTTCGCTGGCCAGTCCGGCCTTCTTCACCGAGTCGAGCACGGCGTCGAAGTCCTTGTAGGCGGCGGGCGCCTCGTCCTTCGGATACTGGCGGCAGTTCGTCAGGATGTCGTTGGCCACGAACTCGGCGTCGACCGTCTTCTGGTCGAGCGCGCGGTCGGCGGCCTTGCGGCCCATGGCGCGTCCGGCCCCGTGGTTCACCGAGTAATGGCTGAGCGCGGCGCCCGCGTCGGCCACCATGACGGCGCTTCCGGCCGTCGGATTTCCCGGCAGCAGGATCGGATGCCCGGTCGCGGCGAACGGCGTGTCCTTGAGAGACGGATGTCCCGCCGGAAACGCGCGCGTCGCGCCCTTGCGATGCACCCACGCCTCCCCGGCGAATCCGCCGCGTCCATCGGTCAGCAGCTCGCGGCGCGTGATGTTGTGGCTGATGAAATACACCAGCGAACCCGTCACGCCGGGGATGACCTCCTGGAACGCCTCCAGCACGAGCGCGTTGATCAGGAGATGGTTCACCGTGGCGAAGTTCGATCCGAGCGCGAGGTCGTCGATGTAGGCGTCGGCCTCGGGCGTCCCGAGCGGCGCATAGACCAGCTCGCGGTCGTCGCCCGGGAGCGGGATGCCCCACTCGGCGAACTTCCACTGGAGCGAACGGAATTGCCCCATCGCGAGTGCATGGCCGAAGCCGCGCGATCCGCAATGTGACAGGAACCCGGCGCAACCATCGCGCAGACCGAACGTCGCGGCCACCTCGCGCGCGCGGTCGTTATCGGCCACGTGCACGACCTCGCATTCGCCGAAATGGTTTCCCCCTCCGAACGAACCGAGCTGGCTGACCTTCTCGCCGAAGTGGCGGAAGAACTTCGCGTGCAGATGGCGTTCCAGCCGCAGCGCGAGCGAATCCTTCGTCTCGTCATGGCCGACGTGCGCCGCGTCTTCGCAACGCGACGCCCAGTCGAGCGGGATTCCCAGCGCGTGGCAGACGGTCGGCGAAGCGCCCTCCGTCGCGGCGAGGAAGCCGAGTTCCTCGCCGATCTTGCGGGCCTTGTAGGCGTGGCGTGCGCCGCGTCCGGGACCGGTCGGCGTGCGTTGGGCGATGGCCTCGATGAGCGCACGGCGGACTTCACGGCTGGCCAGTTGATCGGCCAGCAGATCCATCTGCAGGAAGCTCATCGAGCACTTGATGTCCACGCCGACGGGTCCGGGATAGATGTGCGACGGCGAAACCATCACGCATCCCACGGGCGCACCGTAGCCGGCGTGCGCATCGGGATTGAGGACGAGATCGGTCACGCCCGGAGCCCCGCGCGAATTGAGCGCCTGCTGGAGGCACCTCGCGTCGAAGCCCGCGCGGATGGAGTTGGTCCCGATCACGGTGATCGGCTTGCCCTTGTCGCCCGGCGCCGGAATGAAGCCCGTGGCCTCGCCGGTCGCATGGATCGGAATGGTCGTGTCTGTGTTCATGATGTCGTAACTGGTTTCCCAGCGGACACAGCGATCCTTCGCGGCGGTGTTTGGTCTTTGTTGAAATGGGTCCTGGCGGACGGGCACCGGGACCGCCTCACAAAAGAGGCAAACCGAACTGGGCGAGGCTGCGATTGAGAATCGCAGGATCAATCCGCGTTCCCGTGGCCAGAAGCTGCTGGTAGTCCGAACGCAGGTCCGCGATCAGTCCCCGGCGAAAGGCGGCTTCAAGAACCCCGATGCTTCCGATGACCTTGAGTCCGAGTCCGACAGCCAGTCGACGAGCTGCTCGCTCATCAATGATCGCCAAGTCCGCTCGCAGCTCATGCGCCAACTGAACGGTCGCTGTCTCGCCCGCGCCGAGTTGGGGAAACTGGTTCCGAAGCGCCGCCAGCTTGGCTGTTTCGACGCAGGGTTTCTTGGTTATCCAACCGGCAGTTCCCACCGCCGCAGCCGCCGGACGCCCGGCTCCATCAATGACAACCTCATGAAAGACCTCCGAGGGGATAATGATTTCGGTGAAAACCTGTCGAAGCAGTTCCAGCCGCCCAATCCTTGACAGGGAGATCAACGGCGACGCGTTGGCGACAACGATCACAGGCCGAGCGAACGCAGCGTGGTCTGGTCCGCCTCCCAATCCGTCGCGGTGTAGTTCAGCGCCACTTCACGCTGCGCGGCGAATTCCAGGAACTGGTCCAAGGGCACTCCGGCCAACTCCGCCGCCTTGCCCGCCGAAACCCGGCGCTCCCGGAACAGCTCCAATGCGATCAGCTTTGCGGCCGAACGCGACGGCTGCGTCCCATCCACGCCTGCGAGGGCGAAGAGTTCACCGGAGAGTTCCAAGGATACAGGGCTCATGGCATCAATGTTCTGATTCGGATTGATAACACAGAAGATCACGCCTGGGAAAGCCCTGCTATTGATTAGCCGAAGGCTCAAACACCCAAAGCGCCGCGACGATGTTAAACCCGCGTCCATGTGGATCAGCCCAGATCCGGTCGGTGTAGAGCAACGGTTTCTTCGCGGCTTCCGCTTTGGACTGGATCTCCCGCAGCCGGGCGGCGAACGGAAGGCGCTCGGAAGCGAATCCAAGCAGAAGCAGCAGGCGAATCTCCGAAGCGGAGTCCCCTTTCCAGTTCCGGCGGGACAACAAGGAAGCCTTTTCCGCGATCTCCGACTTCTTCCATCGAGCCGACAGGTCCAAGTGCGGATCCAACCTGTAACCGTTCCCGTAGCGGCGGACTTTGATTGCCGAAAGGCGAACAACTTCCAACGAGCCTGCCATACCGTCCTGCGAGACGAAGGTGAATCGTCCGTCCCGCATCGCTGCGGTTTCCGGGCGCCCGCAGACACAACCGAGTTCCTTCAAAGCCGGTGACAATGCTTGGTCCCACTCCATCTTCATCCTCGGGTGCGGACCGGATTTCATCCTGAACTCTTCGGCAGCGTAGAGCCCAACCGGAGCCGCTGCTTCGTCGAAGAAGACGAGGGCATCAATGAGTTGGTTCCATCGAGAAGGATTCGGAATCATGGTTCTTGGGTCGATAGTATCAAACGAAGTCGGAGAACTGAAAAGTGTCCG
This sequence comes from Verrucomicrobiales bacterium, assembly GCA_043754645.1. Classification (GTDB taxonomy): domain Bacteria; phylum Verrucomicrobiota; class Verrucomicrobiia; order Limisphaerales; family CANJSG01; genus CANJSG01. The sequence continues at coordinate 8,341 of JAYUUX010000743.1, forward strand.
CTGACGGAGGCCATTGATTCCGTCGGCGTTGGGTTCACGCCTCGTTGGCGAATTTTCCGGTAGAGTTGCCGCGCTGTGGCCGATCCGGGCTGCGAATGCGTTTCGCCTTTGGCTTCTTGGCAGGCTTGACGGCAGGGCGCTTTTGCCGGGCGAGCATAGCGGTGAGGACTTCGTCGGCCTTCGCGTTGTCCACGAGGCCGAATTGCCGGAGCGTCGGGAGCTCGATGGAGCGGCCGGCGAGTTCGCGGACGGGCAGGAACTCGTTGATGAGCTGGAGCACGCGGATGTAGTCGGCGTTCTCGAACTCGTCGTCGGTCAGCGTGTCGGGTTCCACCCACGGCGTGCCGGAGTCGTTGTTTTCAAACGGTCCGGCGGCGCGGAAGTGGAACCGGGCGTCGTCGCGGATGAGGCGTTGGTCGCCGAGGAGCCACACGAGCACCGCGCCACCCTGGAGGCTGGAC
>JAYUUX010000744.1:0-4344 GCA_043754645.1 Verrucomicrobiales bacterium
CTCGATGGTCTGCCCGGTGTGCTTGGCGATGATGGAGTTCAAGCGCTGCTTGAGCTTGAGCATATACTTGACGCGGATTTCCACGTCGCTGGCCTGGCCTTCGGCGCCGCCGAGGACCTGGTGGATCATGATGTTGGAGTTCGGCAGCGAGAATCGTTTGCCCTTGGTGCCACCGGAGAGGAGCACGGCGCCCATGCTGGCGGCCTGGCCGATGCAGTATGTGTTCACGTCGCAGGTCATGAACTGCATCGTGTCGTAGATCGCGAGTCCTGCCGTGACGCTGCCGCCGGGGGAATTGATGTAGAGGTGGATGTCCTTCTTCGGATCCGTCATCTGGAGGAAAAGGAACTGAGCGATGATGACGTTGGCCACCATGTCATCGACCTGTGTCCCGAGGAACACGATGCGGTCGACGAGCAGGCGGGAGTAGATGTCATAGCCGCGTTCGCCGCGTCCGGTCTGCTCGATGACGTTTGGAATCAAAAAATTCTGCATGTTTACGGGCTTTTCTGGAGCCACGGCAAACTAGTGGAGGGGTCATGGAGCGTCAAGCACACCGCCCTCGTGAAGGACGCCGGGCCGGATGTTTCCGCTTCTCGCAATCGCTGCCTGGAGTTTAATCGGACGCATGGAACTGAAAGTTGAGCACATTGGCCTCCCGTCCCGCGATCCCGTAGCCCTCAAGGACTGGTATGTCGCAGTCCTCGGAGCCGAACTCGTCTTCGACAACGGGCAGACGCCTCCGGCTTTCTTCGTCAGGCTCGCCGGCGGTGTGATGCTGGAGATCTACGAAGGCGACTTCGCCGTGAAGGAAACGGCGGACAACAAACTCAACGGCTTCCGGCATCTCGCGCTTCGGATCGCCTCGATCGAATCGGCCAAGGCGGAGCTCGAATCACGCGGCGTGCGGTTCACCGAATCGGTGAAGCCGGCGGGCGGCGGTGGGCGGGTGCTGTTCTTCGGCGACCGCGACGGGAACCTGCTGCACTTCGTCGAACGTCCAGTTGGAACCGTCTTCGGCTGACGCCTCCGGGAAAGAGAAAACATCCAACAACGAACATCGAACAACCAACATCCAAGGCTCGGCACCTCGATGTTCAGTGTTGAATGTTGGTTGTTGGATGTTGCCCCGTCTTTCCGGACATCCCCCAGATCAACCGAAACCCCGGGGCAAAGTCCTCCGGCCGCCGGTCGATCCAGCCCGTGATCACCTCCGGGTGAAACCACTCGCCGCGGTCGATCTCGGAGGCCTGGAGCTCGAACGGTCCCTCCGCTTCGAGCCGATAGACCCAGACATGCTCCATGCCGGTATCTTCGCAGGCCGCGATCTTGAAGAGGCGCTCGGGCGCCTCGGTGATGATCCAGCCCAACTCCTCTCGCAGCTCGCGGATGGCACAGGCGTCGTAGTCTTCGCCTGAATCCAAGTGCCCGGCCGAGGACGTGTCCCAAACGCCGGGATGATTGTCCTTCAGCATCGAGCGCTTCTGGAGAAAGAGATCCCCTCGCCGGTTGAAGACGAGCACATGAACCGCCCGATGCTGGAGGCCCAACTGATGAACCCTCTTCCGGGTTTCGCGACCGACGACTTCGTCGCGATCGTTGACGACGTCGAAGATCTCCTCGTTCACGGCGAAACTTTCTTCGTCAACTCCACGAACTTCTCCAGGCTCACTTCCTCCGCGCGGGCCATCGGATTGATCGCGAGTTCTGCGAAGAACTCCTCCCAAGGCAGGTCGGGCCACCGCTCGCGGAGTAGCTTCAGCATCATCTTGCGACGCTGTGAGAACCCCTGCTTCACGACCTGCGCAAAGATCTTCGTCGGCGCACCGGGCCGCAGCAGATGGTGATCGCGCCGCACGAGGACCACGCAGGCGGAATCGACATCTGGCGCCGGAAAGAAGCAGCTCGCGGGAATCTTGAAGCTCGAAGCGGCCTGGTAACGCAGTTGAAGCAGCAGCGACAGGATGCCGTAGGCATCGTCACCCGCCTTCGACATGATCCGCTGGGCGACCTCCAATTGCAGCGTCACCACCATCACCATCGGGCAGCCGGGCGACATCGCCAGTTCGACGAGGATCGGCGACGCGACGGAGTAGGGCAGATTGGAAACCAGCTTCCAAGCGGACCAGTCCTTCGAGACGTCCTCGAGTTCTTCGAGGGCGTCGGCATGCAGCAGGATCAGCTTGTCCCGGCCGTAGAAACGTTCGTCGAGCACTTCCACAAGCCGCGCATCCTTCTCGACCGCCACGACCTGGACGCCTTTGGCGAGGAGCAACTCCGTCAACGGGCCGAGCCCCGGACCGATCTCAAGCACGCGCTGGCCCGGATGCAGGTCGGCCGCCTCGACGATGCGCCGCAGCTGGTTGCCATCATGGAGAAAGTTCTGACCAAGCGACTTCGTGAGCTGGATGTCACGGCTCGTCAGAATGTCCCGCATTTCGGATAGGGTCATGCGTCAGGGGATTGGTCTAGGTGTCCACGGTTCGCAGGGCATTCGCAAGCGCGTTCACCGATCGGCGAAGGTCACTTTCGGAAATGGTCAGAGGCGGAGTGAACCCGATCACGTTGGCGTGCTCGCCTTCCGGCAAAAAGATGAAGCCGTCATGCAGGAGATTCTTGATGATCGCCAGCGACTCCGCGGTCGCCGGCGAACCGGCGGTATGAGAAAGCTCCAAACCGGCCATAAGCCCGCTACCGCGCACCTGGAGCGACAGTGTCTTTGAAGAGAGCCGGCCAAGCTCGGCTAGCAGGAACTTCCCCAGCTTTGCGCTTCGCTCCGACAGCTTGAGGCGTTTTAGCTCCTTCAATTGCGCCAAGGCCATCGCGCAGCCGACCGGGTGGCCGAGGAACGTGCTCGTGTGGATCGCCTCGCCGTTCGAAGCCGGCCACGCGCGGTCCATGACATCGGCACGACCCACACACGCGGACATCGGGAAGCCTCCGGTCAACGCTTTGCCAAGGCAGATCAAGTCGGGCACCACGCCGCTGTGTTCGCAGGCGAACATCCGGCCGGTCCGGCCGAAACCGGTGTAAACTTCGTCGAGAATCAGCAGCGCGCCGTGCTTGTCGCAAAGATTTCGAAGGATGCGGAGGAATTCAGGTTTGGGAACGTTTATGCCGCCGCGAGCTTGCACGGGTTCCACCAGAATCGCGCCGATTTCATTTTGCTTTAGCAGGCGTTCCATTTCTCTCCGAGCGACCTCTGTGCCGCCGCAGGGGCCTGGCTTTGGGCACAAGCAATCTCCGCAAAGCGGAAAGCTTACGAAGTGTGAAAAGCCGCCCAGCTGTCCCTGAAACGGCTTTCGGAAATGTTCCCGATGCGTGGCGTCGAGCGCGCCGTAGCCCAAGCCGTGGTAAGCCCCTTTAAAAGCGATGACTCCTTTCCGTCGTGTGGCGAGCAAAGCGGTTTTGAGAGCGGCTTCAACTGCTTCAAACCCGGAGTTGCAGAATATTGTTTTCGCCTGACGTGGGAAACAAAGGGTCTTGCCTTCGCGGTCTTTGATCTTCGCCCATCGCTCGTAGGTGAGCCTGCTCAGTTCTCGGGCCAGTTCGGCCTTGAGCGGATGCGGATGCACGTCGCCCATGGCGTGGAGCAGAGTGGCCATCTGCTTCTGACCGGCGCGAACGACCGCCGAATTCGCATGCCCCGCCGCCGCGACGCCGAAGGCCGCCGTCAGGTCGAGATACTTGCGCCCTTCCACATCCCAGACATGCGAGCCCTTGGCCTTGGCCCAGACAATCGGCCACCCGCCCTCAGGATCGACGAACGTGACGTTCCGTGACTCGTAGGCTTTGAGAAGCTGAAGTGTCTTCCGGGTGTTCATCGAGGAACGCGCCTTCAAACCCCCTTCTGGTCCGGCGGCCAGATGAACTTGTGCATCTGCAACTGGAACCGCACCGGCAGCTTGTCCGCCACGATGCGCTCCACGAGATCCTTCCGGCTGATCGGCGTATGGTCGGTCGGAAACGGCTTCAGCGACTTCTCCTGCTGGTGCGGCAACAGCGGCGCCACCCACGAGAAGAGCAGCGGACAGATGCGCTCCAGGTGATGCGCGGCGATCTGTTCCTTGGCCCACGCGTAGTCCTGCTCGGTGCCGATGACGAACTTGATCTCATCGGTCGCCCGCAGGTGTCCGATGTTCGGCCAGTGCATCCGGCCGGACTCGCCGCTGCTCGGACATTTCAGGTCCATGATCCGCCGCACGCGCGCGTCGCACTTCGAGATGTCGATGGCGCCGCTGGTCTCGACGAGCACGGTGAACCCATCGTCGCAAAGCTGCTTCATCAACGGCAGCGCATTCGGCTGAAGCAATGGTTCGCCGCCGGTGAATTCGACCAAGGGCA
>JAYUUX010000745.1:0-8107 GCA_043754645.1 Verrucomicrobiales bacterium
CGTCTGGGTCGGCTTCGATACGCTCAACAGCACCTGGCCGCTCCGCATCAGCTTCCCGATCTTCGTGGCCAACGCCGTCGAATGGCTCAATCCCTCGCCTGATCGCGCCGGACAACTGGTGGTGCGTCCCGGCGATCCATGGCGCGCGCCGCTCGCGTCTGACACAACCAAAGCCACGCTGACCTTGCCCGACGGAACCAAGAAGGACCTCGTCCCCGTCGCCGGCCAGCGCGAACTCGTCATCGGCGACACCACGCATCGCGGCGTCTACCGCTTCAGCACCGGCACGAATGAAACCGTCTTCACTGCCAGCCTGCTGGATTCGGCCGAGAGCAACATCCGTCCGCGCGACCAACTCAGCGTCGGCAAGCTCGGCGAAGTCGCCGCCAACACGGAACGCAACGCCAGCAAGGAACTCTGGCGCTGGATCGCCGTGGCGGCCCTCGGTGTCCTGATGTTCGAATGGTGGTTCTACCATCGCCGCACGGCGTGAGCGGAATGACGAAGCGCGACCGCCAAATGAGGAAGGAAGCCGAATACTCCAAACTAGGTAGGGATGGCTCGCCGAGCCGTCCCTGTTTGCAGGCGAAGCCTGCGCGAGCGACGCGAGCTTCTCGGGCTGGAGTTCTCCGTCCGACGGGGATGCTCACTTCGTTCGCCTCGCTCCGCTCGATCCACGGACGGCTGGGCCAGCCGTCCCTACCAATCAAGAGGGCACACGCCTAAGCCATGGCCGCGAATTCAGAAAAGCCCAAGGAGAAGGACCGGTGGTTCCGGGACTGGATGGTTTACGGTGGAGCGTCCCAGTTGGCGTTCTTCCAAGCGGCTTTGATCCTGATTGTAGTGGCATGTGTATCGGTTCGCTTGCGCTCAATGGGGTTTGGCCACACCGGCTCATCAACCAACTCCGTCGTCGTCTACACCTCGCAGGACCAAGTCTTCGCCGAACCAATCTTTCAGGAGTTCACCAAACAAACCGGGCTCAAGGTTCTCGCCGTCTACGACAGCGAAGCCGTCAAGACCGTGGGCCTGGCCAACCGATTGATCGCCGAGAAGTCGCGGCCGCAATGCGATGTCTTCTGGAACAACGAAGAACTCCGCACCGTCCAGCTTGTCGAGGCCGGTGTGCTCTCCGACGGCGTTGGCCGGACAAACTTCGCCCATCGCATGCGGCAGCTGGTCGTGCGTAGCGAGTCGATCACCGATCCGCTGGTTCCCCTCACGCTCGACGCCCTGACCAATTCGGCCCTGCGCGGCAAAGTCGCCTTGGCCTATCCGCTCTTCGGCACGACCTCGTCCCACTTCCTCGCCCTGCGCCAGTCGTGGGGAGCTGAACGCTGGGAACGCTGGTGCCGCGCGCTTGCCGCCAACCAGCCGCTCTTGGTCGATGGCAACTCCGTCGTCGTGAAACTCGTCACCGGTGGTCAGGCGTTGGTCGGCCTGACCGACTCGGACGACATCCGCGCCATGCAGCGCGAAGGCCGCAAGCTGCTCGCACTCGGTCTCTCGGGCGGTGACGATCTGATGATCCAAAACTCGGTCGCTTTGGTCCAAGGCGGTCCCAATCCCGAAGGCGGCCGCAAGCTGCTGGATTTCCTCGCGTCGAAGCCAGTGATCCAGCGTCTGGTCGATGCCGGCGCAGTGGAGCCGGAAAGTCTGGTCGGTGGAGAAATGATATGCGGCGACGGATCACCGATGGTTCCCGCCAACTGGCCGGCTATCGCCAAGTCACAAGCGGAAGGCATGGCCAAGCTGAAGGAAATCTTCCTGCGATGAAACCTGGCGCTTCAACTGTAGGCCGGGCGTCCCCGCCCGGCCAGTGGGTGCCCTCGGAGGCATTCCTTCGCACCATTCGCGGATCAAACACCTCCCGGCCGGGCGGGGAGGGTTGCCACCCAGGTTCCCGGCCTACAGCCATTGCATGAACTGGCTCCTCCTCCAGAACAGCCTGCTCGTCGCCACCTCGGCGACTGTGGTGTCGCTGTTGCTTGGAGCTGCCACCGCCGTGACCTGCCTTTGTTTGGCCCCACGGATGCGTTGGTTGTTGCTGGCCGCGGCGGCGGTCGCGTTTGCGCTGCCTCCGTTCTTGGTGACGAACTGCTGGCTGGAACTTTTCGGGCTGAACGGTTCGCTGCGCGGCTGGATGCCTTCATCGATCCTCTCGCTGGGCGGAACGGTGCTGATCCTGTCGCTCCTGCATTGGCCGCTGACGACCGGTCTGCTCGTGGCGGCGTGGAGCCGCGCGGATAAGGCCGTCCTTGAATCCGATCCGTTCCTCCGTGGTCCGGCAGTGATGCGCTGGATTCTCTGGCCGGCGGCCAAACCCGCTCTGCGCGTCGCAGCGGCGGCGACATTTGTCCTGACGTTGAACCAGTTCTCAGTTCCAGCGCTGCTCCAGGTGAAGGTGCTGCCCGCACAGATGTGGGTCGGCTTCAACACCACCTTCGACTACGCTGAAGCGCTTCGATCCGCCTTGCCGATGATCGTGATCGCGCTGGCGGTCATCGTGTTTCTCTCGGCGGATCGCAAGGGAGCAGCTGGTCTGTGGTCCTGGCGCGGGCTCGTCATCCAGGGTGACCTCTGGCGTTCCCGCATCGGTGGAACCATTCAAGCAGTCGCGACCGTGGCTGCTTTAGCGACGATTGCTTTCTCGGTGGCCTTGCCGCTCGGCCAACTCGCGTTCGACAACCGCGCTTGGGCGGAGCTGGTTCCAGCCCTACAAGCGAGCCAAAGCGCCATCACCACGTCGTTCCTGCTCGCCGGAACGACGGCGCTGGTGATTGTGGGCATCGGACTCGCAGTGTCGCTTCGAGGGCCGGGAGGCAGCCTAGTGGCACAGGCGCCCTCGCCTGTGCAGGGCTTTGCCAACGACCGGGCGAGGGCGCCCGGTCCACAGACACAGGCGGGGGCACCTGTGCCACTACTGGGAGCCTGGATCCTCTTCCTCGTTCCCGGCGTCGTTCTCGGACTCGCGTTGATCTGGCTGCTGAACCGCCCGGCCACCGGCTGGTTCTACGGAAGCCTCGGTGTCGTGGTGCTCGGCTGGACACTGCGGTATCTCGCGCCGGTCTGGGCGGCGCTGAAGCTGGGGGCCACCCATCTCGACCGCGCCCCGTTGGAAGCGGTGCAATTGGCTGGCGGCAATCGTTGGCAGCAATTCCGGCTCGCCGTCTGGCCGCAGCTCGCGCCGGTGGCGGCCGTGGTCTGGTATCTCGCGTTTCTCTTCTGCCTTTGGGATGTGGAGACCTTGGTCCTCATCGTCCCGCCGGGTGGCGAGACGCTCTCGCTCCGCATCTTCAACCTCCTCCACTACGGCCACAGCGGGCAGATCAGTTCACTGTGTTTGATCCTGCTGGGGATCGCGGTGATGCCACTGATCGTGGGTTGTGGGTGGCGAGTTGTGAGCAGACTGACAACCCGCAGCCTGCAATCGACCGCCAGCCTCGCACTCATCGTTGGCCTAGCGTTCGCGAGCGGATGTTCTCAAAAGCAGGAAGGCCAGACCGCCCTCGACTCGAAGTTCTTTTCCCATGCCGAAGTCATCGGCACGCGCGGAGGCGCGCCGGGCCAGTTCAACAAACCCCGCGCCGTCTGCGTCGACCGCGACGAAAACGTTTACGCCGTCGACATGACCGGGCGCGTGCAGAAGTTCGCGCCGGACGGCCGCTTCCTCCTCTATTGGCAGATGCCCGAGACCGATCTCGGCAAGGCCAAGGGAATGGTGCGCGACGCCGACGGCAACGTCGTCGTCATCGAGCCGCACTACTCGCGTGTGAACCACTACTCGACCAACGGCACGCTGCTCGCGCAGTGGGGCCTGCACGGGACCAACGCCGGGCAGCTTGCTTTCCCGCGCGGCGTGGCGGTGAATTCGCGCGGAGAAATGTTCCTCACCGAATACGGACAGACCGAGCGCGTCCAGCGCTTCAGCTGGCGCGGGACGAACTTTGTCACGGGCTGGGGAACTGCGGGTGACAAGCCGGGGGAATTCGACCGCGTGGAAGGCCTTGGGATCGGACCGGACGACCTCGTCTACGGCGCCGACTCCTGCAACCACCGCATCCAGGTCTTCACCGCCGACGGCAAACTCGTCCGCGTCTTCGGCAAACCCGGCAGCGGCGTCGGCGAACTCAGCTATCCCTACGACGTGCGCGTCGACAAGGCGGGCAACGTCTTCGTCTGCGAGTTCGGCAACAGTCGCATCCAGGTCTTCGACAAGGACGGCGTGTCGGTGGAGATCATCGGCGGCGTGGGTGGCGCCCCGGGAAGGTTCAACAACCCGTGGAGCATCTGCCTCGACTCGCGCGACAACCTCTACGTGGCCGACTCGCTGAACCATCGCCTGCAGAAGTTTGTCAGGAAAACGACCGTTGCGGCGGGATCATCTGCGAAGAACGCGAAGGCGCGCGAAGGGACGGAAAGTGCAACGGCTGGTAGGGCGAAGGCTCCCGCCGAGCCGCCTAAAACTTTGCTGCCGAAAACAGGGTTCCTCGCGGGAAGCCAAGGATCGTCCGAGCTGCCGCTGTTGCCTGCTTGGAAGGAAGCAAGCACTGAGGCGGCTCGGCGGGAGCCTTCGCCCTACCGCCCTGACCGCCTCGAAGCCGCATATGTGAATCGGCGCACTTCCTCTGACGATCAGCGCAGGCTAGCGGCTGCGGCGATAGAGTTTGATCGGGAGGCGGTGCGATGAAGCTCGCCATTTCCAAGGTCTGCCTGACCGTCTCGTGGTTCTTCACGCTAAGCAGCGGAATGCTTCTTTGCGCATGTCCTGGGTGGACAGCGATTGGAATCGGGTTTGCCGCGCTGTCGTTCATCGGCCGCAAAGGAGCGTTTCGTTGGCCGTCAGTCGCACTGGTCGCAGCCATTCTTTTTACCGGCGTCCAGTGGTCGCTCAAGGGCAAAGAAGCCGTGCGTAACGAAAGGGTCAAAGCGGTGCTAGAAAGGACCGATCAATCCCGGGCGACGCTCGGCTCCGGACCAACCAACAACCCGCCAACCGCAACCAACCGTTAAGTGAACTTCCAATTCACCAACCCTCTCTGGCTCTGCCTCGCGCTTCCGGCGCTGGGCTGGACCGTGTGGTTGGCGTGGAAGTCGGACGCGCAGATTGGCGGTTGGAGAAAATTCGTTTCCTTCTTCGTCCGACTAGTCGTCGCTCTCCTGATCCTCCTCGCGCTCGCAGGACTCCAGTGGAAGAAGCCGCTGGAGGGCATGAACCAGTTCTTCCTGCTCGACCGCTCCGACAGCATTCCGGCCGCGCAGCAGGACATGGCCAAGGAGTTCTTCAATCGCACTTCGGCGGCCAAGGATCCCAAGGACAAGGCGGGATTCATCGTCTTCGGCAGCGACGCAGCGGTGGAGTTCATGCCGTCGCCCGTGGCCAACATGCAGAAGATCCAGGCCGTCGTCGGGACGGAACGAAGCGATCTCGCGGCCGCGGTCCGCCTGGGCACGGCGGCCTTCCCCGAGAACGGCCAACGCCGGCTCATCCTCGCCTCCGACGGCAATGAAAACCTCGGCGACGCGATGGCGGCGCTGCTCGCGGCCAAGCCTCTCGGCGTCACCCTCGACGTGCTGCCGTTGGGCGTTTCGCGCGCGAACGACGTCTCCGTGCAACGCCTCGCGCTGCCGTCCACGGTGAAGAAGGGCCAGACCTTCGATGTGAAGATCTTCGCCAACGCCGACCGGCCGACGACGGGCAAGGTGCGGCTCTACCGGAGTGATTCCCTGCTCGGCGAACAGGACGTCCAACTCAGCGCGGGCAAGAACCTGCTGAGTTTTCCGCAGACGCTGAACGAACCCGGCTTCTACCGGTATCAGGTCCAGCTCGACGCACCCGGCGATCTCCTGCCGCAAAACAACCAGGCCAGCGGCTTCGCCTTCGTCCGAGGTGAACCGCGTGTGCTGATCGTTTCGTCCGCACCGCAGCAGGACGAGGAACTGGCCGCAGCTCTGCGCGGATCCAAGCTCGATGTGCGCGTGATCGCTTCGGCGTCGTTCCCGGATTCCTTGGCCGAGATCCAGAGCTTCGACACCGTGTTCCTCAGCAACGTCTCCGCCGGCGAACTGGGCCGCGACAGGATGCTGATGCTCGAAAGCGCCGTCCGCGATTTCGGCGTCGGCGTTGTCGCGATCGGCGGCGACCAGGCTTTCGCAGCGGGCGGTTATCGCAACACGCCTCTGGAATCGCTCCTGCCCGTCGACATGGAGCTGAACAGCAAGAAGGTGCTTCCGCGCGGCGCGCTCGTGATCGTCTGCCACGCCACCGAGTTTCCCAACGGCAACCAATGGGCCCGCGACATCGCCTACGCCGCGCTCGATGCGCTCGGGCCGAAGGACGAGATGGGCATTACCATCTGGGATGGCACCGACCGCTGGCTCTTCGAACTGACGGAAGTCGGCGACAAGAAGGATCTCGGACGCCAGATCATGGGCATGAATCCCGGCGACATGCCGAGCTTCGCCAACGTGATGCGGATGGCGCACGAAGGCCTGAAGAAATCGACCGCCAACCTGAAGCACATGGTGGTATTCAGCGATGGTGATCCCGGTGCGGCTTCGCAGAAAACCATCCAGGACATCGTCGGCGACAAGATCACCATCAGCACCGTGATGATCGGCGGCCACGTCATGCCCGACACGATGATGCAGATGGCCGACGCGGGCGGCGGGCGATTCTACGACGTGCGTTCTCCGGAGGGGTTGCCGCAGATCTTCACCAAGGAAGCCGCCGTCATCCTGAAGAGCGCGATCTTCGAGGAGCCCTTCACTCCGATCCTGGCGCAATCGACCGAACTCGTCCGTGGAATGGGCGGGGCGTTTCCGCTGTTGCTCGGCTACGTCTGCACCACGCCGAAACCGCGCGCGGAGATTCCGCTGCTTACGCATAAGGGCGACCCGCTTCTCGCGCATTGGCAGTTCGGTCTTGGCCGCACGGTGGCGTTCACATCCGACGCGCGGGCCAAGTGGGCCAAGAACTGGCTGGGCTGGGCGCGTTACCAGCAATTCTGGACGCAGATCGCCCAGTGGAGCCTGCGCAAACTGGAGAACTCCGACTTCGCCACCGAGATCACGATGGATCGCGGCGAGGCGGTCCTGTCCGTCGAGGCCGTCGACGCCGATGGCAACTTCCGCAACTTCCTCGACCTGCAGACGACCGTCTCGACGCCGAAGGGCCAGAAGCAGGTCGTGCGTTTGCAGCAAACCGGACCCGGCCGCTACGAGGCGCGTTTTCCGACCAAGGAAGTCGGTTCCTACCTGATGAACCTCGCGGAGATGAAGGACGGCAGCGTCCGTGCTTCGCAGGTCGTCGGTGCGAGCGTGAACTACTCGCCGGAATTCGCGTCGACCGAACCCAACCTCAACCTCCTCCGCCGCCTCGCCGAAGCCGGCGGTGGCCGCATCCTCAATCCCACGACGGACAATCCATTCCAGGTCGGCCGCCTGAAAACCTTCCAGCCGGAAGATCTCTGGGAATGGTGCCTGAAGTTCGCCATCTGCCTCTTCGTGGTCGACGTCGGGATCCGTCGCATCGACCTCGACCGCGCGGAAGTCATGAAGGCGGTGAAGAAGTTCCTTCGGAAGTTCAGCCGCACGCCCGCGGCTGAGTTGCCTTCGGATGCCTCGCTCGGCGCCCTGCTCCAACGCCGCGACCAGGTGCGCACGCAGACGCAGGCCAAAGGATCGGACGCGCCTATCATCTCCAAGCCCACGTGGCGTCCACCCGAGCCGACCAAGGAAGCCGTGGCCGCCGCCGGCCAACCTCCCACCGTAGAGAAGCCCAAGGTGCCAACCGTATCACCAGGCCCTGCCAAGCCGGCCGCGCCCCAGGAATCCACGACGAGCCGCCTACTGGATGCGAAGCGCCGGGCGAACAAAGACAAGAAGTAGTAGCTCCGAGTTTGCCGAAGCACCCGAATGGTAGGGCGAAGGCTCCTGCCGAGCCGCCTTGTGGCCTTCTTCTGACAACTTGGTCGCCCGAGGGAGGTTAAGACTTGGATCAGCCTCCGACAGCAAAGGCCCGTCGGGCCGGCCTGTTTATAGCCACCGCATCGTCTCTCGATCCTCCAAGCTCCGTAGGAGCGGCCCGACTAGGTCGCTCCTACGG
>JAYUUX010000746.1:0-2301 GCA_043754645.1 Verrucomicrobiales bacterium
GGTGGCGGATGCGTCGCTGGCCTTTCTGTATGAAGGCGCCCGCCAATGCCTCGGCGGCCAACTGATCGGACTGGTCACCGCCCCGGTGAACAAAGAAGCCATCCTACGGGCGGGACATCCTGGCTTCACCGGTCAGACGGAACTGCTCTCGGAGCTTTGTGGGCAGAAGGACACGGCCATGATGCTCCTCGGTTGCGATGATCGGAAGCGTTGGCTCCGTGTCGCGCTGGTGACCACGCACATCCCGCTGCGTTCCGTGCCGAATGCACTGACGGTCGAAAACGTTTTCAACACGATCAAACGCGCCGCCGAATCCTGCCGACTGCTGAAGCTGCCCCGCGCCCGGGTCGGTGTCTGTGGGCTCAATCCCCACGCCGGCGAGGGCGGCCACATCGGCGACGAGGAGATCCGCATCATCCGGCCCGCCGTCGAACGTGCCCTGGCCGAGGGCTTGGACGTTGTCGGACCCATGAGCGCGGACACGTTGTTCCATGAGGCGTTCATCGGCGGATACGACGCCGTGGTGGCGATGTATCACGACCAGGGTTTGGGACCGCTGAAGCTCATCGGATTCGAGACCGGCGTTAACTGGACGCTCGGGTTGAAGTTCATCCGAACTTCGCCCGACCACGGCACGGCCTACGACATCGCGGGCAAGGGCGTGGCCAATCCTTCGAGCATGGTCCACGCGATCCGGCTCGCCCAGAAGCTGGCGGAGACCTGACCCCGTTTGATCTCCGGTCAGCCGTCCGGCCACCCGGTTTCAGGCAGCCGGACGACATGCGTTGGTGTGTTTTGGTTTCGTTGGGACACCGTTGCCGACTGGCAGTTCATTGCGCGTGAGTAGCATCGGAAGTGCCGCCGCCGCATCCGATGGCCCAAGCGGCCCGCAGGCGGACAGTCCCTGCCGTCCGGCCGTTCAACCAAGTTGCCCTTGCCTCGTTCCGCACCATTTCGCACCCTGCGCCCGCAATGCAGGTCCAGCAGTCCCACGCGGATCGGGTGCAGAAATCGCCGGCCATCGACCCGGCTCCGGTCCTCCACCCTTTCAACGAATTTGATACCGCCCTCAAGCGGTCGCAGAACTATCTGCTCAACGTCCAGAAGCCCGAGGGCTACTGGATCGGCGAGCTGATCGTGGACGTCACGCTGATCGCGGACATGGTGGCCTACCATCACTGGGACCGGTCTGTGGACAAGGGTTGGGAGAAGAAGGCGGTCCACCACATCTTCGACAAGCAGCTTCCGGACGGCGGATGGAACATCTACTTCGGCGGTCCCGCCGAGGTGAACGCCACGATCAAGGCCTACCTCGCGCTCAAGCTCGCCGGCGTGGCCGCGACCGATCCCCGCATGCTCAAGGCCCGCGAGGTCGCGATGCGCCTCGGCGGCGTGCCGAGGATGAACACGTTCTCGAAGCTCTATCTCGCCCTCATCGGCCTGTTCCCGTGGAAGTGGCTCCCGACCATCCCGTGCGAGGTCATGATGATCGGAAAGTGGTTCCACGTGAACTTCTGGGACATGAGCAACTGGTCGCGCGCGATGATCGTTCCGCTCGCCATCATCAACCATTACCGCCCCTCCCGCGCCGTCGCCGTCGACCTGAACGAGCTTTATCCCGAGGGCTACCACGAGCGTGACCTGGCGCTCCCGCGCGATCCGCAGACGTTCACCTGGCGCAACCTGTTCCTCTCGCTCGATGGCCTCCACAAGTTCGCCGAGCTGTTCGTCCGCGGAGGCATCCATCCCTTCCGCCGCCGCGCCCTGAAGAAGTGCGAGCAATGGATGCTCGAACGCTTCGAGAACAGCGACGGCCTAGCCGCCATCTTCCCGGCCATGCTCAACGCCCTCATCGCCCTCAAGGCGCTGGGCTACGCCGACGACCATCCGCAGGTCAGACGTGCGTGGCACGAGGTGAAGAAGCTCCAGCACGAGACCGAGGACAGCGTCCGCTGCGAACCCTGCTTCTCGCCCGTCTGGGACACGGCCATCGTCACCATCTGCCTCCGCGAATCCGGCATTCCCGCCGACCATCTGCAGATGCAGAAGGCCGCCGATTGGCTCATCGACCGCGAGATCCGCTTCAAGGGCGACTGGGTCCACAAGAACCCCGCCAAGGTCGAGCCGTCCGGCTGGGTCTTCGAGTTCAAGAACGAGTGGAACCCCGACGTCGACGACACGGCGATGGTCCTTCTCGCCCTTCGCAAGGTGGCCTTGGCCGATCGCAAGAAACGCGACGATTCCATCAGGCGCGGCTTGAACTGGATGATGGCTTTCCAGTGCAAGGACGGCGGCTGGGCG
>JAYUUX010000747.1:0-4672 GCA_043754645.1 Verrucomicrobiales bacterium
TGGAGCGCGTGCAGTCCTGTCATCGTGAAGTAGATCGCGAAATAGGTGCTCTGCTGCGGGCCCCAGAAGGTCAGGCGTTGGACGTCGGCCATCTTGATCTTGACCGGTTTGTGGTCGTCATGGGCGGCCGCAGCATCACCCGCCGCGTGTTTGTGGCCGGAAGGCGGATCCTTGACGAACTCGATCTCGGCCACGTTTGCCTTACGGAGCTTCTTGTCCGTGGTGAAATACTGCTTCGGTTCGAGGTGGCCCGTCATCGCCGTCCCGTCGTTCAGCACCACGTGGTAGTGCGAGAATTTGGACGCGTATTCGAAGGACTTGATCACGCAGAACCCCATCGCGCAGGCGATGGTGATGCCCTGGAACATGAAGAACTTGTTGAAGTTCTTCAGCTTCAGGGAAACCCAGGCCATGACGACCGTGACCGATGAAACGATCAGCACGAGCGTATTGATCGCTCCCATGGGGACGTTCAGGAGGCCGTCCGAGTGGTGGGGCCAAGCGGCCAATGCGGGCCAGACCAGTTTTGGATCCGCTCCAACCCTCAGGAGGATGTAGGATGAGAACAGGGCGCCGAAGAGCATGACTTCGGAAGCTAGGAACAGCCAGATGCCGACCTTGGCATTGTAGAGAGCCGTGTCGGGTCTTGGCTTTGTCGTGTAAGGGATTTCCATGGCTTACTTGGCGGAGGTGTTCTTGGTGTCGCTCTTGCGGGCAGGCAGCTCGTTCTGGGTCGTGAAGTCGTCCTTCGCGCCGGGGACGCTGTATTCGTAGGGCCCACGATAGACATTTGGGACGACATCGAAGTTGCCGTGGCCAGGAGGAGTCGGCGTCTGCCATTCGAGAGTGGTGGACTTCCACGGATTGTCCGAATTGGTCTTCTGGCCCTTCCTGATGCTGATGAAAAGATTCAGGATGAACGGGATCTGCGCGACGGCAAGGAGGACGGCGGCCCAGCTAATGTGCTTGTTCAAGTTGATGACAAAGTCGCTCAGACCGTCGGCCACGCCCTGGTTCTGCGGATTGGACAGGGCGTAGGTGGCTCCGCCGTCCGACATGCGGCGATGCATGCCGGCGAGGCCCTGGATGAACATTGGGAAGAACACGGCGTTCATGAAGATCAGCGACAGCCAGAAGTGGACCTTGCCCCAGAACTCGTTCATGTAGCGGCCGGTCATCTTCGGGAACCAATAGTAAACGCCGGCGAAGAATCCAAAGATGATGCCCGGGGCGACGACGTAGTGGAAGTGGGCGATGACGTAGTAGGTGTCGTGCAGCTGGATGTCGCTCGCATTGAACCCGAGGGGCAGTCCGGTGATGCCGCCGATGCCGAACATGACGAGGAACGCCAGCGAGAAGAGCATCGGGACATTGAATCGGATGGAACCACCCCAGAGCGAAATGAACAAACAGGTCAGCAGGATGACCGAGGGAATCGAGATCATCATCGTCGTCGTCTGGAAGAATGTGCTGATCTTCGTTCCCATGCCGGTGAGATACATGTGGTGAGCCCACACGATGAAGGAGAGGAAGCCGATCGCGAGAACGCCATAGACCATCGAGCGGTAGCCCCAGAGAGGCTTTCGCGTGTTGTTGGCGATCACTTCCGCCACGATGCCGATGGCCGGCAGCAGGAGGATGTAGACCTCGGGATGGCCGAGGAACCAGAAGAGATGCTGCCACAGCAACGGGCTGCCGCCGCCGCTGATGTTCAACGGTTGTCCCGACACCACCATGCCGGAGGGCAGGAAGAAACTGGAACCGGTCAGGTTGTCGACGAGTTGCATCACCGCGGCCGCTTCGAGCGGAGGGAAGGCGAGAATCAGGAGGAACGCGGTCACGAACTCGGCCCAGACGAAGAACGGCAGGCGCATCCAGTTCATGCCCTTGGCCCGGAGCTGGATGATCGTCGTGACGAAGTTGATCGATCCGAGCAGCGAAGCCGAGATGTTGAAGACCATGCCGATGAGCCACATGGTCTGTCCGTTGAGCATGTGGGTCAGGTCATTGACGCTCGCGAGGGGCGAATAGGAGGTCCACCCGGATTTCGCCGCGCCGGCCGGCATCACAAAGCTGGCCAGCATCAGCAGGCCGCCGAACAGGTAGCTCTGGTAACTGACCATGTTGAGGCGGGGGAACGCCATGTCCGGGGCGCCGATCTGCAGTGGAACCACGTAGTTGCCGAACGCGCCGACGCCGATGGGAACGATCGCCAAGAAAACCATGATGGTTCCGTGCATCGCACCGAACGAATTGTAGAGGTCCGGGAGCATCACGCCGGGAACTCCCGCCGCGTCGTTGCCGACCCACATATCGCCCAGGAGGGCTTGGAGCAGACCGCCGACGATCGGCAACGCCTGGCCGGGGTAGGCCATCTGCCAGCGCATCGCCAGCATCAGGAACAGGCCGATCAGCATGAAGCAAAAGGCCGTCAGCCCGTATTGCAGGCCGATGACCTTGTGGTCCGTCGAGAACACGTATTTGCGCCAGAAGCTCAGCTCGTGGTGATCGTGTCCACCGTGCTCGGTGTGCGCTCCGTGCGCCGTAGTCTGCTGTGCCATAGGGTCAGTTTCAGGAATTTGTAGGACGCCGTTTCGAGTTAAATGCAACCATTCAGGTCACAAGTTCAAGTGCTCAGTCGCTTGTTCGTTAAAAAATGAGAGTCCGTAATCAGAAAGGTTTCAGGACTTATCCAAAACCATCAGCGCGAGAATCAAGGGAAGGTAGATGATCGACGCGAAGAACAGCCGGCGGGCCGAAGTAGCCGACAGGCTTTTCGAGAACTTCCAAGCCATCGCCAGCAGCACGATCCCCGCAGCCAGTGCCCCGAAAAGGTAGACGGGACCCACGAGTTTCAGGATGAACGGGGAAAGGCTGACCGGAATGAGCAGGAGTGAATGGCTCACGGCCTGGCTTCCGGTGCGGGCGCCGTCCGGATCGACCGCCGGCAACATGACGAAGCCCGCCTGCGCGTATTCTTCCCGATAGAGCCAAGCGATCGCAAGGAAGTGGGGGAGTTGCCACAGGAACAGGATCGCGAACAAGGACCAGCCTCCGAGCGTGATGTCGTTCCGGGCCGCGGCCCATCCCATCAATGGTGGCAGGGCTCCCGGGATGGCGCCGATGATGGTGTTCAACGTGGTGAGCCGCTTGAGCGGGGTGTAGACGAACAAATAGCTGAGGAGAGTGGCCGCGCCCAGGAGTGCGGTCAGCGGGTTCACCCGGAACTGGAGAATGCCAAGACCGATCAGCGACGTGATTGCCCCGACAAGGAGCACGTGTCCGGCAGAAAGCTCTTTGGCGGGCAGCGGCCGGGTCGCGGTGCGCCGCATGCGGGTGTCGTGCTCACGCTCGATGTATTGATTCAATGCGGCCGCCCCGGACGCGACCAATGCGGTGCCCACCAGCGCAAACATGAGGAGCAGCGGCTGGATCGGGCCGCGGCTCCCCACGAAAAAGCCGACGACGGTCGTAAGGACGACGAGAAACGTCAGGCGGGCTTTGAACAGGTCCGCGTAGACCGCGACGAGGCCCCGTTGGGCTGAAGCGGGGGACTGGATCGGTTCGGCGGTTTCCTTCATGTCACGCGGTCCGTGCGGCGACGTTGGCCGACGAGCGCGCGAGCCTTGGGGATTGCGGAGCGGGAAGCAATCTAAACGCCGCGACGCTGAAGAGCGCTCCGGTCATCAGCGACAGGGCGCCGATCGCCATGTGGGCGGTGGCCACGTCGGCCGCCTTTTTCGTCCAGATCGTCACCGCGCCCAGCGTGACCTGCAAAAGGATCAAGGCGAGCAACGTGTCGGCGAAACGCCTGAGCGGTGAACCCGGGGCGTGGGCCTTCCGTGTCCGCCACCAGCAAACGACCACGAGTGCCGCGATGGTGTAGGCCGTGATACGATGGACCATCTGCAGGATGATCTGGCCCGCGGTGATGTCGTTGTAGGAGATCATCGAAACCCGCGCCTGATTGTATCCGGCGACGGCAGCGGGCGACGTGTCCGGCCATACGTTTCCATAGGCGAGAGGGAAGTCGGGGATTGCCAAGCCGGCATGCTGATGGCGCATCGATGCTCCGATGATCAGTTGGATGAAAATGAGGATGGTCAGGACTGGAGCCCAGCGGCGGAGGCCGGAGTCCGCCGCCGCATATGTGCCGACGTGGTCCCAGGTTTGCCAGCGCCGGGTCGTCATCAACGCGATGACGCATGTGAGGGAAAAGAAGAGTTGAGCCACCGCAGCGTGAATGACGCCGAACTCGGCGCCCCAGCCGTGTTTGTCGAAGACGACGCGAAACCCGCCGAGGATGCCCTGCAGCACAACGGCGAAAAATGCGACGAGCCCGAGTTTCCGTAGGATGCCGGGCACTTTCGAAAACCACAGCGAAATGGCCAAGACCATCGTCAGGAGCCCGACGAAGGCCCCTTTGAGCCTGTGGGAATGTTCCCAAAAAACTCCGCCTTGGCTCCATTTGTCCCAGGGCAGGAGAAACATGTTGTAGCCGTAGCTGTTTGGCCAATCGGGCACCGACATGCCCACGCCTTTGCTCGTCACCATGCCGCCGATGCAGACGAGGAACAGCGTCGAAACCGCCGTCGCCATCGCTAGGATCCGGATGTGCCGTGGGATTGGGTTCTGCATGGGAATGTCGGGCGTTTGGAGCTGAAAAAAAGCC
>JAYUUX010000748.1:0-12894 GCA_043754645.1 Verrucomicrobiales bacterium
CCTTCAGCTTGGGCGCGGCCTCCATCAGCTTCTTGGTCACCTTGGTCTCGGACCGGACAACCATCGCGTCCACATCGCCGACGATGGGGATCAGCTCCGCCTCGGTGAGGCGTTTGGGCAAAACGGTGACCTTGAACTCAGGACGCCCCTGGAAATAGGCGATGCCTTTGGGCGAAATCGGGTCGCAAACAAGCACGTGCAGCATAAACAAGGCGGGAAGAGTGGTAGAACACGGCGGACGGGTCAATGGCCACAACCGGGCAGAAGCTTCGGGGACGGGATGCATCCGCTGCTCGAAAAGGAACGCTCTATGCGCATGGGCATCCGAACACCCATTCCCGCCCCAAGAATGAAGCCCCATGGTGTCCCTAATCCAAGACCACCGGCCAACTTCCCTCAGCGTGCGAAATTGACGCGTTACGCGTGAAGACCACGCGGCACAGGCAAGGAAACCAAAGCTTTCGGAGCATAACCGCACCAGCTCACGACTGGCACGGATGGTGCACATTGAGATGGGAGTCCAAGTAGGACCGCACACTTGGACCGGCCGGCAAGGGAAGTGACAATCATGAGCAAACGCATCTTCGGCTTTATCCTGTTGATTGCAGCAGGGCTCCGCCTAACCGGACAAAGCTTCGTCGAGCCGCCCCGGATCCTGTCGACCTTCCTCGACTACTTTCCGCAGAAGGCCCGGTTCGGAGCGCTGTTTTCTGACGATGTCCCGGCCTCTTACATCTGGCAGAGAACCTTGGCTGGACTAACCGCCGGACAGGTCACGTTGTCGGAAGATCAGCTCGTCACGCTGGAGTTGCTGGGCCCAAGCGATAACGGCCGGTTCAGCGTCTGGGCCTACAACGAGACTCTGGGATCTGGCGCCTCCACCACCCTGAAGGTGGGCGCGCCGACCGCCAAAGAAGAATACCCCGCATACCGGACAGCTCCTTTGTTCCTGGTGGAAGCGATCCTTCCCATGCCGGACGGAGCGGTCGTTTTGGCCGGACAATCCCGAGTGGACGACGGTCCGCCACATTTCGGCCTAGTCCGGCACGAAGCCAACGGAAAGGCCGACCCGCGCTGGAACTCATTGACGAACGGATCCGAGATCCGGCTCGAAGCCAACCCGACCTTCCTCGCGTTGATGCGGGACGACAACGGAGGGGTGATCGTCGGCTCATCCTTGGGGAGGGTTCTGCGCGTAACGCCCGATGGCACCTGGGACCGTTCATTCTCCCTAAAACAGCAATTGCCCGGCCCGGTGAAACGTCTGGAACGGTCTCCATCAGGAAACTATTTGGCCGCGGGACCTTTCGGCCTTCGCGGCATCCTGCGCGACGGCGGCCGGGACCCCAACTTCCTCTTGGATGGGCAGGTGTTCGATCGGGAAATCCTCACCGTCACCCCTGTGGCCAACGCGAAGATTCTGATAACCGCACGCCGCCTGCTCGGCGACGGGGCCGCCGGTCCAGTCGAGATCCGGCGCGTTCAGTCCAACGGTGCCCTCGACCGGTCATTCCCCATACACCACATCGAGGGCGCCGGGCATGGGACAAGGTCTGCTGCGTTGTTGTCCGACGGAAGCGTATTGATTGGAGGCAAGTTCTCAGCCGTCAGCGGTGTGGCCGCGCGAAACCTGATCCAGGTCCACCCAGACGGCAGCCTGAACGCCTCTATGGGAAAAAACCTGCCCGACGAACTCTTCCAGCAGAAAGTCCGGGAGGTGACCCATGTGGCCGCGCTGCCGGATGGCGGCGCGATTGTCGCCGCTTCAAGCCTGGTGGCCTATTCTACACGGCTCGTTCTCTACCGCTTCGACGAGTCGGGCCATCGCATTCCGCTGGAAGTCCCGATGGCGAACCTGAGCAGCGTCTATGCGATGGCGACGGACAGATCCGGCCGCGTCAAACTCGCCGGCGACCTCCCGGTCAAATCCCTTGTCCTGCCGGCCTCCCTGAAAGCGGATGTTCGGCCACGAATCGACACGGCAGCAAAAAGCTGGCTCCGGTCCGCCGTGTTCCGGAACCCGGACGACGGATACGCGGTTGGCCTTGGAGGCCGGGTCTTCCGCACCCGCGACGCCGGACAAAGCTGGACGCGCGTTGCAACAGGCCTGACCAACGACCTGTTCGCGGTGGCGCTCAGGGGACCGGCTATTTATGCGGCGGGCTCCGCCGGTCTGGTCGTCCGGTTAGTAGAAGGCGAACCGGTTTGGGACCGCCTTGATACCGGAACGGACGCCAACCTGCGCAGCATGCTCCCTTCGGCTTCTCTGGTCGTCGGGGACAGAGGCACAATCCTGAGCCTGGCCGGCGACAGTTTCAGGGCCATTCAATCGCCCACGACGAACGACCTTCTGGCCGTCGCCGGCCACGGGAATTCAACCATGGCTTGCGGACGAAACGGCACCCTGCTGCTGGCGACGGCAAACGGATGGATGGCCATCGGGTCCAACAGCACCAACGACCTGCATTCGGTGGCTCCCATGAACGGATGGACCGCGGTGGACAAGATGGGAGCGGTCATTGAGAACGGGCGCGAGCTGCGTTCGATTGTGCCACGCCTGGGTTATCGGGTTTTGACCGCAGCGCCAAACGGACTGTGGGCCGGTTGCGCGGATGGTGTCGTGATGAACAACTTCGGGATTGAACGGCAGCTTCCGACGGCGTCGGACATCGTCTCGATCGTGCCCGTGGGAAACCACGGCTACGCTTTCGACGGCCACGGCCGGATGTTTGTCCTAAGAAACGCCGAACTGAACGGCCTCAACGACACTTCCTTCGCCCTCGTTTCTCCCGCCAATGGACAGACGGTTATCAAGAAGAATGGCACCTTTTCGATCCAGACCACCGGTTCCGTCGTCACCAGCCTCTGGGTCGCACGGACCAACGCATCCGGCGCACGGACTCTGGTGAACAGCACTCCCGGCGCCCCCTTGGGCTTGGGGGAATTCGGATCCTTTCGCTTCTACATCGGCAGCGGCGCGGAAGGCAGTTCGTTCCGCTTGATCGGACCAGTGGATGTGACACTGGACGGTCCCCCCGAGATCTTCGGCCTTGGGTCGGCGTTCAGCCCGGTCACGCGAAGCGCAACGGCCGGTTCGCAGGTCGCCCTTTCTCCGACCGTCGTCGGCCCGAGGAATCACTCCTACCAATGGTTCCGGGGATCGACCGCAATTGCTGGCGCCACCAACGCCCGCTTGGAGCTCGCATCGGTGCGCGCTGGCGATTCCGGGATCTACCGGCTTCTGGTCCGGGACGGAACCAACGGAGCCACTGGCTACGCATCCTTGGGCATAGCCGCGACGAACGGCATCACGACTTTCCTCAAGCAGCCGCGCGACCAGGTCCTGTATGCGGGCGAGACGGCGTTGGCAGACTACCGGAACTACTCCCGACCCGAAACGATGACAGCCGTCCGGGAGGATGGAACCTCGCTTCCGACAGCCATCGTCTTCGACAGGAACCAAGTCGCGATCCAACCGACGAACATGTCCGACAGTGGACTGTTCAGGCTGGTTTCAAGGACGAACACCTATCCGACGGCGCGCAGCGAGCCGAGGCTTCTGATCGTTCGCGGAGTCACCAACCGGCTGGTTGTGCTTCAACCGCCGTCTTCGGCCGACGCCGGGCGGGTCGAGTTCATTTCCATCGGCTTGTATGGAGTCGGCGACGAGACAGAAGTAAGCGGGTCGTTCACGTTGGCCCGCCCGGTTTTTTCGTTCACCTCGACGGCGGGGGGCGACAATCCACAAGTCGGCTACACTACTTCGAACAGGCTGGTGTGGTTCAAAACCAAGCTGCCTGCATCCCGGTCTGTCACGAATGGCTATGTCAGCCTTGGAACGTTCCGCGCCTTCTATTCCACTTTGGACACGAACACACGACCGATGCAGTTCACGGACAGGCCACGTCCGCTTGAGGTTCGGGCCGCCGACGGAAGGCGCATGCCGGCCCGGTTCACAGTGCTTCCGGCGTTCGGATTTGAGCCGTCACCAAGCGATCTCATGACCACAAGTTTCCAGCCCGGGTCGACGCAAACAATCGGGGTCACAAATCGCGGAGCCGACATCGGCCGCCGAATCCGCGTTCGTGTCACAGGGCTCGGCGTAGACGGACTGGGCCAGCCAATAAGACTGGCCAACGCAACCGGCGAGGACGTCTTCGGCCAGTTTCTCGACATCGGACCCGTTCCAGCCGGCGCAGGAACCACTACCGTCCTCAGGTATTCCGTCCCCGATGGCCTTTCTTCTCCCGACCCGATCCTCCGGTTTGATTGGCCAGAGTCGGACCTGCCAGAAGTGCCAGCATCCGCCTTCCTGTCGATGATACCCCAACCGCTCCCGGCCGGAACCAGAACCCTGCGTTTCAACACAGTAATACAATGGAAGTATCAGGTTCAATCAGCCTCCAATCCCGGAGGGGTATGGACCACGAACGGACCGTGGATCGAAGGCGCAGACCGGGACATGGATCATCTCATCCAATTCGAGAGCACTCCCACTCAATCGCGATTCTGGCGGCTCCGAGTCGAGCGACAAGGCCTGTGAACACCGCAATCGCCCGCTCGACGCGTGGGAATTTCGCGCATAAAGCGTGAAAATCACGCATCCCCAACAACCCCATTTGCTGAATCGCCCCATAAACCGACACTACAGTCCTCAGGCACAGCCAATGCTGAGAATAGGGGTTGGCAGTTTGGGTTTCGGTGCTCCTCCAAAGCACGTGCGACTGTCGGCTTACCTAATTTAGAAGCGGTAGTTGGCTGATTGATCTAGCGCCTGCCGGTGCGCGAATCGTTGCCGAGGGCTTGGGAACGGTTTCAAAAGGCGGGCGATTGTCGGGTGATCAGCTGGCTGCCGCTTCTTTTTGCCCTCAACCCCAAACCTCAGCCCCCAAGAAACTCCGCCGACCGCGTCTCCGCAAACGTCTCTCCGTTCGCGCCCTTGGGTCCGAGAAATCCCACGTGCCCACCGGTCGCCGCCACTTCGAGGTGCAGAAATCGATGACCCCGCGCGGCCGCGTCGGGAAAACAGCCCGGCGAAAGGAACGGGTCATCGCCCGCGTTGAGGAGCAGGGCTGGCACCCCGACGTTCTCCAGAAGCGCCACCGCGCTGCACTTCTCCCAGTAATCCTCCGCGCTCGCGAAGCCGTGGATCGGCGCCGTGTAGCGCGCGTCAAAGTCGCGGAACGACCGGACCCGGCCGTAGCCGTCGTCGTTCAACTCCTTTGGGAATCTGGATTGCTTGCGGCGCAGCTTTGCTCGAAGGCACCGGAGGAACCGACCCATGTAAATCCCGTTCACACGGCCCGCCATGGTGGCGGCCGATCCGGCGAGATCGACGGGGACTGAGATTCCCACCGCACCAACCATCCACTTCGGCGCCCCAGAACCCATTTCTCCGGCGAGTTTCAAGGTGACGTTGCCACCGAGGCTGAAGCCCACGAGTCCCACACGTTCATAGCCAAGCCCCGCAACGTTCCCGGCCACGCGCAGAAGATCGTCCGAGACCCCGCTGTGATACATGCGGAGAAGCCGGTTCGGTTCGCCGCTGCAGCCCCGCTGATTCCACGCGACCGCATCCCAGCCCCGCCGATTGAATGCCCGGACCATTCCCTTCACATAGGTCGCGTCCGACGATCCTTCGAGCCCATGCGAAACCACCACCGCTTGGCGCGTCTCTCCGATCCGGGACCAATCGAGATCGAGGAAGTCTCCGTCGTCCAGTTCCAGCCGCTCCCGCTCGTAGCGAACCCCTGGAACCCGCCGACGCAGGGCGGCGTAGACCGTGTGGGCATGGCCATTCCTCAACCACCACGGAGCGGAGTAGGAGGATTCGATGACCGGCACCCGGCAGGGCTACGGCGTCGGATGCAGCCGGTCAATTTCAGAGCGACAGTGCCGCCCCGCCACGACAACACTACCGCCCATGATCCACCGCGTCGCCCTTGCCTGCGTCACGCTCTTGTTGGCCGGGAAAACCGTCTTCGCCGCCGACACACCGATCGTCGTCATCCGGCCCGCGACCAACCACATCGACGTCGAACTGCCGCTCACCGCCATCACCAGCAAAGTCCGCGTCAAGGAACGCGGCGAAGACGGCTCCGGGCATCCCATCGCCCCGACCAAGACCAAGCTGGGCAAAGGCCACTACCTCGAATGGCAGATCGGCTACGACACCCCTGACAAAGCCACTCCCCAGCTCGCGGACGGGGTCGTGTTCAAACGCAAAGGCGAAACCAAATACGGCTACGAACTCTCCACCATCCTGCTGGAGGCACGTCGCCGTGGCGTGGTGAAGGATGCCCAACTCCGCAGCCTCCAGACGGCCCTGACCAACCAGACCTCCACCATCGAGGAAGGCGAACGCGTCGTGGTCGAAAAGGTGGCCTCGCCGGAAGGATCGTTGCCGCCGGGTTTCCAGCGTGCCGTCGAACGCTCGCCGCAGTTCCTCAAGGAAAGCGTCCACGGCACCGTCCAGATCCAGCTCAAGGAGAAGCAACGCGCCGTGGGCGTGCAGGCCATGCTCTACGTCTGCCTGCCGATGGACCAGGTCCTCCGCCTCGACGGCACCCCGCGTCCCGCCGGCCCGGCCAAGACCAAGGAGCGCGTCCTCTACCGGTTCGACTCCGAGAGCATCGGCCTGTTGCTCGACGTCGTCCGCGCCTTCGGCCTGGCCTCCAAACAGCACAACGAAGACCTCCGCCAGATCCTCGGGCTGATCTTGGAGCGATAAAGGGAGCCGCGCGGGAAACCTTCACTCTTGAACAACCTCTGGAATATTACACCGGGACGCCGGACGAAGCAGCCGACGCGAGCTACAACCGCTTTGGCAGTCAGACGGCTAATGCGAAACCCGAACCACCTATGAAACTCACGAAGTTAGCAGCGATCGCTATCGTCCTTCTCGTCGGTCTAGCCGCCGAAGGGTTGGTTCCGAAACAGTCTGACGCGATCGTGTTTTCCCCAAGGCGAGGAGGCAATGTGTTCTTCTTGATGGTTCCTCAGCAAAAAGACGCTAGTAGCAACGTTGTTTCCGAGCCGCACGGCATAGCCTACCGTGTTTACGGAGAAACGAACTATGTCGAACTGTATCGCACCAAAGGCTGGTATTCCAAGACCGTCCTCATATCGAACAGTGGACAGTATTTGGTCCGGATTGAAAATCCGACTGCTTGGACAGCTGATTTGTTGAAGCCCGAAGACAAGGGGCTGGTGTTCTACGCGAATGGACGTCCTTTCAAGGAGTATACGATAGAAATGCTCGTAAAGGACAAGAGCAGGCTCGTTTCCAGTATGGGAGGGTTGGCATGGACGGCTGACCTCAGGGACGGAATCAGTGCGCTGGATGTGGCCAGACTCGCCCCGATGATTGATGAGGCGCACAAGGTCCACGTTTGGACGGTGGACAAGCTTCACTACACGTTCGATTTGCAGACCGGCAACATCGAGTCATCCGAAGCATTTTGATCGGGTAGGCCGCGGTTTAAGCGGGCGCAGATCCTCGGGCATGTAGGAACAGTATATCGATTGCTGGACCCGGATTGGAATGCGGGCGTCGGGATGCATGTCTTCCCCAGCAAGGCATCGCCGCATCAGCATAGGTTCCTCATCCCTTAAAGGCATCTGACCAGCAACCCGGTGCTCCGCCTTCGATGTTCGGCGCTGGATGTCGGGTGCTCGATTTTTCCAGGCCCGCCTCAGTAGCCCCGCACTGAGCCGCCACGTGAGGGCGGGGTCGGCAGGGTTCGCCAGCTTTTCACCACGGCGTTGGTGAAGACGATCTCGGCGGAGATGAAGTCGCGGATCTGGTAGTCGCTCTCCAGCACCCGTTCCAGCCGGGTCGAGCCGTCGCGTTCGCGGTATTCGCGGAAGGTCCAATACCGGTAGTCGTCCAGCGTGGACCCGCTGTAGAGCCACGTCTCGGTCAGACCCTCGGGGCCTTCGGACTGGAGCTTCTGGGCGGGCTTGCCCCAAGCGATGTAGACGGCGTCCTGGTTCATCCCGCTGCGGATCTGTCCCTGATCAACCAGCGCTCGTTGGTCGGACGCGAGCGCCTGATAGGCCGACTGCCGTTCGGTCCGTCGCTTCTCGACGGTGCTGGTGGCGCAGCCGGTCAGGACAATGGCCGATGCCAGAGCGATGAATGACGAAGCGCGAAGCCACGAAGGCCGAAAGAAACCCGAGAACCGAATTCCGAAGCGGTGTTCGACCTTCGGACTTCTTTCGGCCTTTGGCCTTCTGGCTTCGGATTTGGGTTTCATGCGTGGTCGTTGGACGCAAACGGCGCGTCCGAATTCGGGAAGCGGAAGCTGTTCGACAAACCGTTTGAAGTAAAGGGGGGCGAACCCTACCGTCCGCACGCGTATGAATTCTCCTGCAGCCGTTGCGGCTCCGAGCGCCGGGAACACCTGGCTCATCTACACGATGCTGACCGTCCTCTCCTGGGGCGTCTACGGCATCCTCCTGCACAAGGGCCAGACCCTCATGCGGTCCGGTCCCGGAGACGATCCGACCATTCTCCGCTACAAGGCGTTTCTCTTCGTCGGCATCGCCTACTTCCTCACGGCCGTGCTGGCGCCACTCTTCCTGCTGATGAGCAAGGGCCAGGCGTTCTCCGGCTACACCAGCAGTGGAGCCTGGTGGTCGCTCATCGCCGGTATCGCGGGCGCCATCGGGGCCTTCGGTGTGCTGCTCGCCTTTGGTGCCAAGGGCACGCCGCCCGTCGTGATGTCGATCGTCTTCGCCGGTGCGCCGCTGATCAACGCGGTCGTCGGTTCCATTCTCCACCCGCCGAAGGACGGCTGGGGCCACGTCAACCCGCTGTTCTTCGCCGGCATCGTCCTCGCCGTGACGGGCGGCTACATGGTGGCCCGCTACAATCCGGCCAACATGGCTCCGCCCAAGAAACCCACGGCCGAAGCTTCCGCCAAACCTGCCGCGGCGAAGCTCTAGACGCCCCGCATAAAGGTAGGGCAGTGCATCGTGCCTGCCCCTTAAGCCGCCGAAATGGATCGAGAATGATGCGGGCCTATCAGGACATCGGAAGATTCGGCAACCCGTGGCGGTTCGGGGCAGGCTGGAAGCCCGCCCTACCCTTGACCGCACTGTTTCGGTTCACCGCTGATCCAACCCCGCCTGTTAAAGGATAGGATGCCCGAACTCCCGTCCCACGCCGAAGTCGAACAGCGTCAGCTTTCACAGCTGAGGACGTTGCTGATGGCGATGGAGACGAATGCGTTCTATCGCGATCGGGTTCTGACGTTCGCACAAAGCCTGGGCTGTGGTTCCATCCCTGAACTGGGCTCGTCAACCACCCCTTCGCTGGACGCGTTCAAGGAGCGGTTTCCGTTTACGACAAAGTCGGATCTCGTAGCCGATCAGGCGGCCAATCCGCCCTACGGTTCTGACCTGACCTATCCGGTGGCCGACTACACCCGGTGCCACGGAACCAGCGGCAGCACGGGCCGTCCGTTGCGCTGGCTGGACACGACGGAGAGCTGGAACTGGATGCTCGGGAACTGGGCCGAGGTCTACCACGCCGCCGGCGTGACGGCGCTCGACCGGATCTTCTTCGCGTTTTCCTTCGGACCGTTCCTGGGCTTTTGGACCGCGTTCGAAGCCGCGTTGAAGCTCGGTTGTCTCGCGCTTCCGGGCGGAGGAATGGCGACGCTCGCGAGGTTGCGTTCGATCATCGACCACGGAGCGACGATTCTTTGCTGCACTCCGACCTACGCGATCCATCTCGGGGAAACGGCCGCCAAGGAAGGCATCGATCTCTCCACGTCCAAGGTCCGCGTGATCTGCGTCGCCGGAGAGGCCGGAGGAAGCGTCCCCGCCGTCCGAACCCGCATCAGCCAACTCTGGAACGGCGCGCGGGTCATGGATCATCACGGCATGACGGAAGTCGGCCCGGTGACCTACGAATGCCCCGATCGCCCCGGCGTGCTCCATGTCATCGAGACTTCCTACCTGGCTGAGATCGTTTCGCCCGAGGACGGCCGCCCTGTTGCGCGAGGGGAAGTTGGAGAACTCGTTTTGACCACTCTGGGCCGGGTTGGTTCGCCGCTGCTGCGTTACCGCACCGGCGACTTGGTCCGCGCCTCTCAAGCCGGGACCTGCGCCTGCGGCCGAAGTGAACTTGCCTTGGACGGAGGCATTCTCGGACGGACCGACGACATGGTCGTGGTGCGCGGCGTAAACATCTTCCCGGCGGCCGTCGACGATGTGCTGCGGGCGTTTCCCGAAGTGGCCGAATACCAGGTCCGCGTCTTCAGCAGCGACTCGCTCCTCGAACTGGAAGTGACCGTGGAACCCGCCACCGAAGCGGACGACACGTCGACCCTCGCAGCCCGGGTGCAGAAGGCCTTCCATGTCGCCTTCAACCTCCGGGTCCCGGTGAAGGCCACGACCCTCGGCGCTCTGCCCCGCTTCGAGCACAAGGCCCGGCGCTGGGTGCGGGAAGGCTGATATTCTTACTCTTCTTCTTAATCCGAAGCCGAGAAGGAGAAGGAGTAGGAGAAAGAGCAGGATTAAGATTAGGAGCGGAAGAATGCCACGGCTCGACAGCGGCCCGCTGCCCGCCAACACTGAACCTCAAGATGGACAAGCTGCCCAATCCGCACCTGAACAAACTCAAAGCCATGGCCCAGTTGATGGAGCCGTTGCTGAAGGTCGGCAAAGCCGGCTTGAGCGAGGCGTTTGTGGGCGTGGCCAACGAAGCGCTCGAACGCCATGAACTCGTCAAAGTGCGTTTCGACGAGTTCAAGGACCAGAAGAAAGAGTTGTCCAAGCAGTTGGCCGAGTCGACCAACAGCCTCCAGATCATGGCTGTCGGGCATGTGATCGTCCTCTACCGCCAGCAACCCGACGCGGCGAAGCGGAAGATCAAGTTCTGATTCCTTCCCGAAATGCGTGTCTCCTTCGATCTCGATGACACGCTGATCCTGCGCAACGAACCGGTTCCAGGCCTCGAGCCTCGCAACCGGTTCGTCGCGGCCATTCTGTTTGCGGACGAACGACTTCGCCTGGGCACCCGGCGACTTCATCGACAACTGAAAGCTAAGGGGCACGAATTCTGGATCTACACCTCGTCGCTGCGCAGTCCGGGACTCATTCGGCGCAGCTTCCTGGTCCACGGCATCTGGGTTGACGGCATCGTGAACGACGACCTGCATCGACAGGCGCTTCAAAGAACTCGGACGAAGGGACACCCATGTAAGTTTCCTCTGGCCTTCGGAATCGACCTGCACGTTGACGACTCTCCTGGAGTCGCAGAACTGGGGCTAAACATGGGATTCCATGTCGTTCAGGTGGATCCCTCCGACGAAAGCTGGGTCCAGCAGGTCCTCGCCCGGGTTTGAAGCCGAAAGCCGAAAGCCGCTTCCCCTCAGTTGCCTTTCGTGGCCGGCCGAAGAAGCATTGGTTGAAAGCCATGGTGCCGCCTCCCTTTCTTGTCGGGGGAGCCATCCTCTTCTGGGGATGGGCCGCAGGCTTTGTCTGGGTGGCCCTGCTTATGGCGGCGATCGTCGAACTCCCCCGCCTGTTCCGCCTGCGCTGGGATTTCTCCGAGGATGATTTCGAACGGCTCTGGACGCTGTGCTGCGTCATTTTCCTCGGCGTCCTGGCGGTGCGCAGCTTCATGGGCGAGGGCCAGGCCCCGGGCTCGCGCGACGTGCTCGGCGGGGCCAATGCCCTGTCGGAACCATCCACCGTGTCCCTGGCCCTGACCCGCTGGATTCCACTCATCTTTTTTCCCGTGGCGGCGGCCCAGGCCTACAGTTCCCGGGAGAGTATCCGCGTGACGGCGTTCTTCTGGATGTTCCGGAAGAGGATGGAAAAAAGCTGGTTCCAGCCGTCCATCAACGTGGGCTTCCCCTACGTCGCGGTCTGCGTGCTGTCCGCCAGCGCGGCCAACGTCAGGTCCCTGTGGTTTTTCGCGGGACTCGCCGCGATCACGGCCGGCGCGATGTGGGTGCTCCGGCCCAAACGCTATTCGGCCCTCCTGTGGCTTCTCGCAATGGTGATCGCGCTCAAGGCGAGCTTCTGGGGCCACGAAGGAATGCTGGCGCTGCACTCGTATCTCGAGGGCAAGACGAACGAACTCCTCGCGCGCTTCTCCGACCGCAACACGAACCCCGTGGAAAGCCGGACGTCCATCGGCCGCATCGGCAAGGTGAAGCTCTCCGGGGAAATCGTCCTGCGCGTCGAGCCCATGGGCAAGGCCCCGGCACTGCTGCGGGAGGCGGTCTACAACAAATACAATGGCGGCACCTGGTTCGCCACCCGGCTCGATTTCTTCGAGATCGCGCCCGAGGCGGATCCTGAATCGTGGAAATTCCAGCCGCCACAGGTCGGCACCGAAGGGGCCTACATCGCACAGTATCTCATCGGAGGCCGGGGACTCCTGGCCGTGCCCACCGGCGTCTCGGAGCTCCTGTCGTTGCCCGTGGGAAGCGTCGCCACGAACCAGCTCGGAGCCATCCGGGTAAGGCAGGGCCCGGGCCTCGTGCGCTTCCGGGCCCACTACACGAATCGTCGGACCTTCGAGGCCGGTCCGGTGCCCATCGACCTGTCGGTCCCGGACGGTGCCGAGGAAGCCGCGCTCCAAAAAGTCCTCGATGACCTCGGGCTGAAGGTCGGGACGGATCCCGCGGAGGCCGTCCGGCGGCTGGAACGTTTCTTCTCGAGCAAGTTCACCTACAGCACCTGGCTGAAGATCCCCGACTACAAGTCCAAGTTCGACGAGTCGCCCCTCTCGCGTTTCCTGCTGAAGGAGCGGGTCGGACACTGCGAATACTTCGCCACCGCCACGGCCCTGCTGCTCCGCCAGCTCGGCATCAACGCGCGCTACGCGACCGGCTACGCCGTCGACGAACTGGACAAGGATGGTAAGACCTA
>JAYUUX010000749.1:0-3345 GCA_043754645.1 Verrucomicrobiales bacterium
CTGGGCCGCGGGATCGAGGAGCACGATGCGCCGGCCGTCCGCAGGATCGTCCAGGACGCCAAGGGCGCCGGAAACCGCTTCTCTTCGGTCATCATCGGAATCGTCAACAGCACCCCGTTCACCATGAGGAAAACACTATGAGTTTCATCACGAAGAAGTTCATGCCCCGCCGGACGTTCCTGCGCGGAGTGGGAGCCACGATGGCCCTGCCGCTGCTCGAGTCGATGGTGCCCGCCGCCACGCCGCTGGCGCAGACGGCCGGCCATCCCGTGCGCCGGCTCGGCTTCGTCTTCATGCCGATGGGCTGCGACAACTCGCGCTGGACGCCGCCCGGCGACACGCTCGACGAACTGTCGCCGATCCTGAATTCGCTCGCGCCTCTGCGCGACAAGGTCTCCATCATTTCCAACCTGGAACTGCAGAACGCCTACCCCGGCAGCCACGCCACTTCCAACTCCGCCTTCCTCAGCGCGGCGAAGGCGAAGCTGACGGAGAGCACGGACTACTATCTGGGCACCACGGTCGACCAGATCGCCGCCCAGCGCATCGGCCAGGCGACCCAACTGCCGTCGCTCGAGCTTGCGATGGACCATCTCCAAGTCGTCGGCCAGTGCGACAACGGCTACGCCTGCGCGTATCAGAACAACCTCTCATGGTCGTCGCCCACCACGCCGCTGCCGGCCGAGGCGCATCCGCGGATCGTCTTCGAGAGCCTGTTCGGCGAAGGAGGCAACCTGGCCGAACGCCGCGCCGCGCTGAAGAAACGCGCCAGCCTGCTCGACTCGTTCACGGAAGATCTCTCCAAGCTGAAGCGCGAACTAGGCCCCGGCGACCGCGCGAAACTTTCCCAATACCTTGAGACCGTCCGCGAAATCGAACGCCGCATCCAGAAGGCCGAGGCCGACACGAAGGACAATCCGTTGCCGGATCTCGATCGCCCCGTCGGTGTGCCGGCCGCGTATGCCGACCACGCGCGGCTCATGTTCGACCTGCAGGTGCTCGCCATGCAGGGCGACGTGACGCGCGTTATCACCTTCCAGCTCGCCCGCGAGACCAGCAATCGCACCTATCCCGAGATCGGCGTGTCCGACCCCCACCACCCGCTCTCCCACCACGGCAACGACCCCGCGAAGATCGAGCGCATGTCGAAGATCAACGCCTTCCACGTGTCGCTCTTCGCCGAGTTCCTCGGGAAGCTGAAGGCCACCAAAGAAGGCAACGGCACCCTGCTCGACCATTCGCTCTATCTCTACGGCAGCGGCATCGGCAACCCGAACATCCATGACCACACGGACCTCCCGATCATCGTCGCCGGCGGCGCGGCCGGCGGGATGAAGGGCGGCCGCCACATCAAGTTCGCGAAGCCCACGCCGCTCGCGAATCTCCACCTCACCCTGCTCGACAAGGTCGGCGTCCGCCTCGACTCCTTCGCCGACAGCAACGGCAAGGTGGACGGATTGTTCGAGCCGCTGGGGATCTGACGATGGACGTCGTTCAATCTCACAACCGGCCGCGTCCACACTTGCCCTCAACCGCGGAATTAGGTTCCCCGCCCCGAAGGGGCATCAACAAACCAGCCCAGGGCAACGCCCTCGGTCACCGATCCCGTGGGTGACTCGCCCTGAAAGGGCGACACAACGAAACCAGAGAATGTCCCAGTCTCTCGCCAGAAACCTCATGCATCTGGTCTACAGCACGAAGCATCGCGAGCCTTGGATCGACGAGGAACATCGCAGCTCGCTCTTCGCCTATCAGGCGGGGATCTTCGCTGAATGGGAGAGTCCCGCAGTGGCGATTGGCGGTGTCGAGGACCACGTCCATGCGCTGTTCTGTTTGTCGAAGAACCACCCGTTGAAGAAGGTCGTGGAGGAGGTGAAGAAGGGGAGTTCGAAGTGGATGAAGTCCGATGGGCGAAAACTCCCCCAGTTCTGCTGGCAGGCTGGCTACGCCGCATTTTCGGTAAGCCAATCGAATGTCGCGGCGGTGACGCGATACATCGAAGGGCAAAAGGAACATCATCGCAGGGTCAGCTTCCAAGACGAGGTCCGTGCATTGTTCAAGCGGCATGAACTCGAATTCGACGAACGCTATGTCTGGGATTGAAGCGAACGAAACCTTCGGCCAATCGGCGGCGAAAGGATCAAACCCCCGAACTGGTCTTTGTTCCGCCCTTTCAGGGCTAGGGGCTCTTTTGAGGACGATGCCCCAGGGCGTTGCCCTGGGCTGGTCTGTTGATGCCCCTTCGGGGCGGCGGGACGCCGACGAAGCACCTCACTCGTTCAGCTCCCGGCCGATTGGATTGGCTTGGCAATGGCGGATTGCTGGGGCTGCTTGTTCCTTTGTCCTATTCTTCTCGGCCTTTAGTTCCTTCTCCTCTGAAGCGCCACTCGCCAACGCCGCCGAAAAATCCGACCGCGCGGCCATCCGCGCCCTGCTCAAGCAACAGGCCGACTTGAATGCGCCGCAGGCGGACGGCATGACCGCGCTGCATTGGGCGGCGCACCGGGACGATCCTGAAACCGCGAAGCTGCTCGCCTCCTCCAGTGTCGCGGTGACGAACCGCTTCGGCGTCACGCCCCTCTCGTTGGCCTGCCAGAACGGGAGCACCGCGATGGTGGAACTGCTCCTCGAACGCGGCGCCGATCCCAACACCGTCGTCCGCGGCGGTGAAACCGTCCTGATGACCGCCGCTCGCACGGGAAAACCCGGCCCGGTGAAGGCACTGCTCGCACGCGGGGCCAATGTCGACGCGAAGGAACGTCGCGGGCAGACCGCGTTAATGTGGGCGGCGGCGGATGGTCACGCCGCCGTGGTTGAGTTGCTGCTCAAGGCCGGCGCCGACTTCCGCACGCCGCTGCCCGACTCCGGTTTCACACCGCTCTTCTTCGCGGCGCGCGGTGGACGGACGGACGTGGTCCGCGTGCTCCTGAAGGCCGGGGCCGACGTGAACGAGGCGATGCAGCCGCGCAAACCCGGAGGCAAAGGGCCGGTTGCCGGGACCAGCGCGCTCATTCTCGCGATGGAGAACGGACATTACGAACTCGCGCGGGTGCTGCTCGAGGCCGGCGCGGATCCCAACGACCAACGGACCGGCTTCAGCCCGCTGCATGTGATGACCTGGGTCCGCAAGCCGCCGCGCGGCGAGGACCACGGCGCGCCGCCGCCCGCCGAACTGGGACCCGTCAACAGCCTGCAGTTCATCAGGGAACTGGTGAAGCGCGGGGCGGATGTGAAGGCTCCGCTCGCCAACGGCCGGGGTGGTGCCGGCCAGTTCAACAAGAAGGGCGCCAGCCCGTTCCTCATGGCGTCGGCGACGGCCGATCTGCCCTACATGAAACTGCTGCT
>JAYUUX010000750.1:0-6641 GCA_043754645.1 Verrucomicrobiales bacterium
CCACCTGCACTCGCTCGGAGCGGACCACGTCGCCGAAGATCTCGGGAAAACTCAGGCAGCCTTCCGCGCCGGCGATCTGCTTGCCGGAGGGCGTCACGACCGGGTTGATCAGCGACAACGGCATGTGGGCTTCGGGATCCACCTCGGTCCCGTCGATCTGCATGGTCGATGGCCGGTCCTTCATTCCGCGCACGTCGATGACGGTCAGTTGCACGGCGTGCGCGACCTGCTGGGCCGCGAGGCCGATGCCGCGCGAGTCATACATGGTGTCGAACATGTCCGACACGAGCTTGCGGATTTCCGGGGTGATCTGCTCGATGCGCGCGCCCTTTTTGCGGAGGACGGGATCGCCGTAGTGAACGACTGGGAGGACCATGGAGGTGTGGGCTGTTCTTAGATTCCGGGCCAATTCTTCATCAAGGCCGCCACGTTTGCTGACGTCGGGCTTTCGGCCGTCCGGACGTAGTGTCCGCTGGTGCTGACGCCGCAGAGCAGGCTTTGAGCGTTGTCGAGTCCGAGCAGTTTGCCGAAGCAGAAGCCGGCGTTGAAGTGATCGCCCGCCCCGGTTGTGATCTTGGGTTTGCCGCAGGAGGGCCCCGCGACGATGGAGGCGACACCTGCTGACACCGCCACGGCGAATGTCACGGGATGCACCACTAGGGTTTCGACGGGAATCTGTTTTTGGATTTCAACCACGAGTGCGGCGAGGACGTCCGCGTCGATCTCGTCCGGCTTGACGTCTGTCTTGGGCGGGACGGGAAGGTCGAGGACGACTCCGATCTCCAAGGCCTCCTTCTTGTTCAAGCCGAGGATGACATCGAACTTGGTCTGAAACTTCACGATCAAGTCCAGCGCCCGGTGGATGTCTTCCTTGGTGCGTTTCTCCGGGTCGGCCAGATCGAAGAAGATCCGACGGCGCGGTCCGCTGACCGTCGGCATGAGTTCCTTGTGGATCGATTCCCAGATGTCGCTCATGAACGGCAGCATCGTCCAGTTGACGAAGCCGACGAGGTCGGCCGAACCGAAGCGCCGGGCGAACTTCTCCAGGCCGTAGCGGTTGCAGATGTTCTCCCAGTTCACCTCCTTCAAGGTGTAGTGCTTGCCGACCATGATCTTGCCGTTGCCGAACTCGAGCGCGTCGGTCAGGCCGGGCCCGCAGATGGAGGCGATCTCCGCTTTCTTGGAGAACCCTTCGAAGATCGGGTGCAATCCGGGGTAACCGAGCGATCCAAGATACGAGACCTTCAGTCCAAGCGACGCGAGGGCGTTCGCCATGATCGGGCCGTTCCCGCCTAGCTTGGTCATCTTGCTGACGAGCTCGATGTTCGTGCTCGCACCGTCGGCAGCGACGAGGCGGCGTCCGAGTTCGCCGATCGTCGGGATGGCGTCGTAGCGGGTCGAATCGTAGCGCGTGTCGACCACCTCGAGGATCTCGTCTACGAAGCCATCAAGCCCGACGAAGGCGCTGAGCGCCTTGGCCCGCAAGGACGCCGCGGTGAGGCGATCGGCCGTTTGGTTGTGAAAGTCTTGGGAGGTAATCATCTCAGTTGGGTAACAAACTCGTGCTGAGCCAAAGAACAAAGGCGCATCCGGCTTTGGGATGCGCCGTCGCCTAGTCGACCTTCACCCCGACGATTTCGAGGATGCGCTCCAGCTCGTCGTCGGACAGGAACCGGATCTCCAGCGCGCCTTTCCCCGCCTTGTATTTCAGGGCCACCTTCGTTCCGAAACGTTCGAGCAGTTTGTGTTCGAGGTCGACGATGTGGACGTCGCGGGATGCGGCGGCTTTCTTGCGCGGCGCCGGCGCCGAACCGGGCTTGGCGACATCGGCCGCCAGTTGGCCGACGAGCAGTTCGGTTTCGCGGACGCTCAAGCCGTCGCGCAGGACGCGTTCGCAGGCGAGGTCCTGCTGGGGCGCGCTGGTCAGACCGAGAATGGCCTTGGCGTGTCCGACCGACAGGCGGCCTTGGCGGAGATGTGTCTGGATGGACGACGAAAGATTGAGGAGTCGGAGCGCGTTGGCCACGGCGGCGCGGCTGCGTCCGACCTTGGTGGCGGCCTGTTCCTGGGTCAGGGAGAACTGGGAGATCAGCTGCTGAAAACCCAGGGCTTCTTCGACTGGATTGAGGTTTTCCCGCTGGAGGTTTTCGATCAGGGCGAGTTCGAGGACGGTCGCGTCGTCGGCTTCACGGACGATGACCGGCACTTCCTTCAAGCCGGCTTGCTGCGACGCGCGCCAGCGCCGTTCCCCGGCGATGATCTCGAACTTGTCTCCCTTGGTTCGGACGACCAACGGCTGGATGATGCCCTGCTCCCGGATGGAGGCCGCGAGATCGGCAAGCGCCTGTTCGTCGAAGTCCTTTCGCGGCTGAAACGCACAAGGCGTCAGCCGTTCCACGGCGACCTGCTGCACCGTCTTCTGACCGGCGACGGGTGGCAAAACGGGCGCCGACGGAGTGGCCGAAGGAAGGGAAGCAAACGGTGAAGGCGCCGGTGGAGCCTGCTTGAGCGGATTCCCGCCGAGCAGTGCGCCCAACCCCCGTCCTAGAGCCGTTTTCGACATGCGGGCGAGGGTGCGAAACGGGGAATTGAATGTCGAGAGGGAGTTGGGTTCGGGGAATGACGAAGCACGAAGGCCAAAGGCCGAACTCAAGCGGCCATCCGAAACCACCTGTCTTCATTTGGCTTTCCTACTTCGCCATTCCTGTCGGTTGTTGCGCCGGCTGCGCCGGTTCGCGAAAACTCGGGGCCGATGAGCAAGAAGAGCGCGAAGATAGCCGCGATGATCGCGGGCTTGGAGGGCCGCGACTTGAGCGCGCACTACCTCGGCTTCTTCGAGTGCTTCAACCAGGGGTTGTTCTTCGAAGCCCACGATGTGCTGGAGGAACTGTGGCTGGCGCAAGGCAGGGCGGGCGCGAACTACGCCTTCCACAAGGGATTGATCCAGTTCGCCGGGGCGTTCGTCCACCTGCAGAAAGGGCGGTTGGATCCCGCCAGGCGCCTCTTCCTGCTGGCTCACGCGAACCTCCGCCAGTATCCGGCGGTGCACGACCGGTTCGAGGCAGGCCGAGCTTTGGTCGAGATTTCCGACTGGATCGCCGTGCTCGAAGTAGCCGAAACCAATCCGTATCCGGCGAGACCTGCGCCGGTCCTGCGCGTTCTGGAACGCTGAGCAAGTCCGGCTCAACCTCAGCCCAAGGCGGCGAGGCTTTGCTTGCGGCCGTCGAGGAGGAAGTCGAGGTAGTGGCTGAGCTTGGTCTTCATCTCCAGTCGAGGAATCAAGGCATCGATGAGGCCGCGCTCGATCAGGAATTCCGTGGTCTGGAAGCCCCGGGGCAACTCGGACTGGGTCGTATCTTTGATGACGCGTGCTCCGGCAAAACCAATGCGGGCCGCAGGTTCCGCCAAGATCAGATCACCGACGCTGGCGTAGCTGGCCATGACGCCGGCAAAGCACGGGTCGACCAAAACGGAAATGAAGGGCAACCGCTGCCGGGCATGGTAGGCGAGGGCACCGCATGTCTTGGCCATCTGCATGAGGCTGAACATGCCTTCATACATGCGGGCACCACCGCTCGTTGAAATGATGATGACCGGCAATCCGCGGTCGGTTCCGGCTTCGATGAGGCGGGTGAGCTTTTCGCCGACGACGGACCCGAGCGAGCCGCCGAGGAAGCTGAAATCCATCACGGCCAGGGCCACGCGGTGGTTGCCAAGCTTGCCGATGCCGGTGACGACGGCGTCCTTCATCATCGGGAACTTCTTCTTGGCCGACGCCAGTTTGCCTTCGTAGGAAGCGGCTCCGGTGAACTTCAGGATGTCCACGCTCTCCATCAAGGGATCCATCTCCTCGAAGGAGCAGGTGTCCACGAGTGAATGGATGCGCTCACGGGCACCGACCGGGAAATGGTGCGAGCACTTCGGGCAAACCTTCAGGTTATCGTCGAGCTCCTTGTCGTAGATCATGCCTTCGCAGCTCGGGCATTTGGTCCAGAGACCTTCGGGAATGTCCTTCTTGCGTGTTTTCGAGCCGCCGAGCTTGGGCTTCTTGAGGAACGTCGTGGCGTTCTGCGGCGGTGGCGTCACAGCGGGCTCAACTGTTTCAACGCCGGGAACCTTTTTCGTAAACGTGGTCGTAGCCATCTTGGTTGCTCTAGTCGGACGAGATCAGGGCGGAACGATACCGGCGAGGTCGGTCTTGGCAACGGGAACGTTCGGACGGACGGGCCAACTTTTGGCTCGTTTCACCGCGGCCTAAGTGCCACGCGCGACCGTCCAGACGATGACTTCCTCGGCTCCGGCGCGCCGGAGCACCGCTGCGCAGGCGGAGGTGGTGGCCCCGGTGGTCAGGACGTCGTCGACGACGATCAACCGAAGTCCTTTCAGGTCGGGCTTTCCGTTGGCTTTGAACGCGCCCCGCATGTTCTCGCCACGTTGGGAGCGGGTCAGGGCCGTCTGGGTGCCGGTGAAACGAGTCCGCTCGATCCACCCGGTCTCCAGAGGGATGCCTGTGGCGGTCGCCAAGGCGGCGGCGAGTCGCTCGGCCTGGTTGAATTCCCGCTCGCGCAGGCGGGTGGGATGCAGCGGAACCGGCACGAGGCCATCCCATGAACCGCCTTTCAGCTCGGGAACAGCGGCGCGGAGCAGCAGGTCGGTCAGGAAACGTTCGAGGAAGAGCCCGTGGCTGTATTTGTAGCGATGAATCACATCCATCACGACGCGGGTGGCGTGCACCGCGGACCGCGCGTGGGAAAATGCCAGATCAAGCTCGGCGCAATTCCCGCACTGGAACACGCCGGTGATCTCCCCTTCGTAGGGCAGGCCGCAGCGGTCGCAGAACGGTTCGCGGACAAACCGAACGCCGTCGGGCCGATGCCAGCAGGCCGCGCAGACATAGCCGTCGGAAGCCTCCGCGCGTTGTTCGCCGCAGAGTTGGCAGACGTTGGGAAACACCAGCCCGAGTCCGTGCTGAACGGCTTGCTGAAGCCGGAGGAGCGAGGGCCTGGGTTTCATCTTCGCGTGCCCGGGGCCGGCCAGGTTTTCCAGCGGATGATCCAAAGGCAAAGAAGGCCAAGGACGGCCGCGCCGATCCAGCCGTCCGATACTTTGTCCGATCCCCAGAGCCGCAGGTTGGAATTCTCAGAGATCGGGGCGAGCGGCGCTGCCAACCGGATTGCCAAGACCCATCCGGCGTGCAGCGCGACGCAGCCCCAGAGGTGCCGTTGGCGTTGGTAGACAAATCCCAAGGCAAGGCCGGCGAGCGCCAGCGTCAGGAAGGCCGGCACGATCAACGTGCTGTCGGTGAATCCGACGGCCATCTTTGGAAGCAGTTCGAAACCGGACGTCCACGTGACGGATCCATGCCAACGGGCGGCCGACAGGAAATGCACCGCCGAATAGACCAGGCTGCTGAGTGTCAGGGCGGGGATCCACCCGAAGGTCCGGCGAAACCCGGACAGGATGGCGCCGCGGAAGAGGAGTTCCTCGACCAACGCGACGCTGAAGGCTCCCGCGGCGGCTTTTACCCAAATCGATCCCCATCCTCCGGAGCCTATCCCGCCTTCAAGACTCCGCCCTCCTCCGACGACCGCCACTCCAATGACCACCGCGATCGACGCGATACCGATCAGCAGGCACTTGGCGAAGTCGCGAAGGCCGCCGGGAGGAAAAACTACTCCGATTTCGGAACTCGAGCGCACGCCCAGTTGCCGGACGAACGGAACCATACCCGCCAGGGCCAATATGATCAGGCAGCGGTTCAGCACGCGGTGGAATGGAACCCCGGCCCATGAGGCGAACAGACCAGGCTGATCCGCCAAACCGTTGACCAACTGGAACGCCCAGGGTGCCAGCAATGCGCCCCCGGCGAAGATCCAGATGATGTAACAGCACAACGCGCTCAACGGCCGCATGGTGTCGACAAACTAGAAACCGACCAAGCCATCGCCAAGTCCTGACTGTTGCCAAAACGACACAAGCCCCTGAAGCTCCCGCCCCGACAGCCGACAGCAACATGAGTTTCGACGAACAAAGCGCGTCCCGTCCCGCCGGACCCATCCGGTTCGGGCCCTATTTGCTTCAGGAGCAGATCAATGCCGGTGGAACGGCCGAGATCTGGACCGCCACCAACGAAGACGGCGAAATCCTCGCCATCCGCAAGATCCTGGACAAACACCGGTTCAATTTCGGCCAGCGTGGCCGGTTCAAGAACGGGGCCGACATCCACGAGCAGATCAGCCCGCACGAGTTCATCGTGGGCTTCATCGAAAACGGCAAGATCGACGGGTCGCTCTTCATCGCGATGGAGTTTTTCGAGTGCTCGAACCTCAAGCTTCTTCTCTCCCGCCAGGACGAGATCCTCGGCGAGATGATCGGAAACATCCTCGTCGACATGGCCAAGGGCCTCGACTACGTGCACGACTGCGGCTTCATGCACCTCGACTTC
This sequence comes from Verrucomicrobiales bacterium, assembly GCA_043754645.1. Classification (GTDB taxonomy): domain Bacteria; phylum Verrucomicrobiota; class Verrucomicrobiia; order Limisphaerales; family CANJSG01; genus CANJSG01. Next base: position 6,446 of record JAYUUX010000750.1, read on the forward strand.
AAGCCGGAGAACGTCCTCGTCTCCCGCAACGGCACCGTGAAGCTCTGCGACTTCGACCTGTCGTTGCCGAAGCCGGGATCGCCCAAGAAGTTCGGCAAGCTGCCCGGCACCCCGGCCTACATGTCGCCCGAACAGCTGCGCGGCGATCCGTTCGACCAAAGGGCCGACATCTTCGCTTTCGGCGTGTCCGCCTACG
>JAYUUX010000751.1:0-3065 GCA_043754645.1 Verrucomicrobiales bacterium
GGTTGGTAGGCAGGTAAAACGGAGGAGACCCGCCCCGGCTTGAGGAAAAAGTTTGGAGCCAGCTATCGGGATTGAACCGATGACCGACGGTTTACAAAACCGTTGCTCTACCGCTGAGCTAAGCTGGCCCTGAACTGGTGGCGAGTCTGCGAACGAGCGCTTCCGGTGCAAGACCTTTTCCTTTGTCTTCCCGCTGATTCGCTGTTCGTAAAAGCGATCAAGCACTGGCACCGCAACGCCTCCCCCGAACCAACAGAATCACCGTTCTGCCAAAACGGAGGCCGCGCACAGACCAGCGGACAAACTTCTTCCCGGCCAGAAACCCTGTCCCTACTCTCCGCGCCCGTGGATCACAATCTGATCAACGACATCGCCCTTTGCATATTGTGCGCATGGGGGTTGGCTGTCGTCGCCCACCAGCTCAAGCAGCCTCTGATGCTCGCCTATCTGGTGGCGGGCTACGTGATCGGGCCGCAGGGCTATCGGCTGATCAAGGACACCCACTCGGTCGAGACCATCTCCAGCCTCGGCCTGATCCTCCTGATGTTCATGATCGGTTTGGAGATCGACTTGAAGAAGATCGCGAAGGCCGGAAAGCCGATCCTCCTCACGGCCGCGTCGCAGATATTCGGGTCCATCATCATCGCACTCGCGGTCTTCCTCCTCTGCGGGTTCCGGATGGAGGCGGGCTCGATGGAAGCCCTCTATCTCGCGATCGCCGCAGCCGTGTCGAGCACGGTCATCATTGTCAAAATCCTCTACGAACGCCGTGAACTGGACAGCCTGCCGGGCCGGATCTCGCTGGGAATCCTCGTCCTCCAGGACGTCGTCGTCATCGTCTTCTGGGCCCTGCAACCGGAGCTGCGCAATCCCTCGGCGATCATGTTCCTGAAGATCCTGGGAAAGGTCGCCGCCCTCGTGATCATTTCGCTGCTGATCAGTCGGTTCGTCCTGCCGAAGCTATTCAAGGCCTTCGCCCGCTTGCCGGAGCTCGTGCTCGTCGGCGCGTTGGCGTGGTGCTTCGGCGTCGCGCTGATGGCGGAGGCGCTCGGCTTGTCGCGCGAGATGGGCGCGCTCGTGGCCGGCGTGGCCATCTCCACATTCCCCTACACTCTGGACGTCGTGGCCAAGGTCACCAGCATCCGCGACTTCTTCATCACGCTCTTCTTCGTCGCGCTGGGCATGATGATCCCGTCGATCGACCTCAAGTCACTCGGCTGGGCGGTCGTGATCGTGTTGGTGGTCGTGGTCACGCGGTTCATTACGGTGACGATTCCGCTCTACCGCATGGGAAAGGGATTCCGCGCCAGCCTGCTTCCGGCGATTCATCTCTGCGCGCTGAGCGAGCTCTCCGTCGTGATCATCTCGGAAGGCCACAAGATGAAGAACGTCAGCGATTCGCTGTTCGGGATGGTCAGCTACGCGTTCGTCATTCTCAGCGTGCTGGCCAGCTTCGCCATCAGCCGCAGCGAAAAAGTGATGCCGATTGGTTTTCGAATGATGCGCTGGCTGGGGATGAAAGATCTGGGCGAGGACGGCTCATCCGCAGAAGCTCCGGCGGGCCAGCCTGCGCACCACGAAGCCGACGACCATGGGCATTCATCGAAACGCATCTACCTCCTCGGGTTCAGCTGGACTGCGAGCTCCCTTGTCGAGGATCTCCAACGGCGGCAGCCCGAGATCCTCAAGGACATCGCCGTCGTCGACTTCAATCCCGATGTCCATCGCGAGCTCAAGGCCCGGAACATCCAGGCGATCTACGGCGACATCAGCCAGCGTGACACGCTGCTCCACGCCGGCATCGCCGAGGCCGAGCTGATTCTCTGCACGCTTCCAAATACCGTGCTCAGGGGCGTGACCAACCTCCGCCTCCTGAGGCAGCTCCGTGAGCTCAACACCACCGCGAAGATCATCGTCCACGCCGAACTGTGCGCCGACGTCGGCCAACTCTACGAAGCCGGCGCCAGCCATGTGCTCGTCACCCGTCTCGTCGAATCCAGGGAGCTCACCGGCATCATCAACGCCGCCATGACCGGAGGACTGGGCGAGAAGGTCGACTGGCTCAAACGCGAAGTCGAACAGCGGAAAGAAGTCATTCCGTAGGAACTTTCTCGTCCTCGTTCTCTTTCTCGCCACCAGTTCCCCATCACTCAGCTTTCAAGTTAGGATCCAGAGAACGAGAACGAGTTGGAGGCCGATCGAGCTGTCGAAGGGACCCACGACGGATCTTTAGAATCCCCTCGCCCACCGACAACCTCCCCCGACACTCTTCCCTGGATGATCAAGTTCCTTTCCGCCGCCGAACAACACCGCGCCCTCGCCGTCAGCACCGACGCCGCAGAACAGGTGGGCGACCTGATGCGTCAGAATCTCGCCAACCAAGCCAAGCGTGTGAACGCGTCCACCCAGCACGACATCAAGCTGGAGCTCGACGTCCGTAGCCAGAAGCTCATCGAGAAACTCTTGGCCAAGGCGTTTCCGGACATCGCGGTTCTCGGGGAGGAGGGTGATTCCGGCGACACGCTCATGGCCCGGCGCTGGGTCGTGGATCCGATCGACGGCACAGTGAACTTCGCCTACGGCATTCCCCACGCCTGCATCTCTATCGCCCTCCAAGAACGACGGCACAAGGTCAAGAAGGGCGAGCACGACGACACCGCCTACGAGACGCTCACGGGCGTAGTCTATGATCCGTTCCTCGACGAGATGTGGGCCGCCATCAAAGGCCAGCCCGCCATGATGAACGGACGCAAGGTCCGCGTCGCCAAACGCAAGAAACTCGACGAGGCCATCGTTGCCCTCGGCTTCGCCAAGCTCGACGTCACGCTCGCGAAGATGCTCCCCGTCTTCAACCACCTCATCCACCGCGTCCGCAAGATCCGCCTGCTCGGAGCCGCCGCGCTGTCCATGACGTGGGTCGCCGACGGACGGATGGATGCCTACAAGGAATACGGCGTGCGCCTCTGGGACATCGCGGCCGGCGGCCTGATCGTCGAATGCGCCGGCGGCGAGTTCTGGAGCCGCTGCGTCGGCGACGACCACACCTACGAGATCTGCGTCAGCAA
>JAYUUX010000752.1:0-8650 GCA_043754645.1 Verrucomicrobiales bacterium
CGGGAACGAGGCCGGTATACCAGAACAGCGTCGACACGGTCGCGTAAGTCGAGACGGCGAAGACGTCCCACAGCAGCGGCGACCGGAACTGCGGCCAGATGCCGTTCGAATTGGGGAACGGGATCAGGTAGCCGGGGAGCGTCGCGAACCAGACGCGACCGGTATGGATGACCGGGAAAATGCCGGCGCACACGACGGCGAAGATGGTCATCGCCTCGGCGGCGCGGTTGATCGAGGTCCGCCATTTCTGACGCAGCAGGAACAGCACGGCCGAGATCAGCGTTCCTGCATGGCCGATGCCGATCCAGAAGACGAAGTTCGTGATGTCCCACGCCCAGGCGTTGGGCTGGTTGAGGCCCCAGACGCCGACACCCGTCGAGATCAGGTAGGCCACCATCGTGAACATCATCAACGTTCCGGCGGCGCTGATCAGAAACGCGGGCCACCACCACTTGGGAGTCTTGCCTTCGGCGACGCCGGCCACCTGGTCGGTGATCCATGCAAGCGAGCGGTTGTGATGGACCAGGGGCTCGCGTTCAAGTTCGGCAGGAGGAGCCTCGATCTTCGGAAGTCCGTTTGAAACTGCAGCTTCAGAGGCCATTAGTGGGCTCCTTTCTTCTCAGCGGCACCATGGGCGCCATGGCCGGCCCCACCGTGATGCGACTCGAGCGGGTTACCTTTACCCGCGTCCTGATATTCTTTCATGGTGAAGGCGAGTTCATACGCATCCGGCATCTTGGGGTTCGGATTGCGGATGCGGGCGAGGTAGGTGACGCGCGGCCGGGTCTCAAGGAAACCGAGGACCTCGTAGTTGCGCTGGCTGGCGCGGAGTTTCGCAACGCGGCTATCCGGATCGAGCAGGTTGCCGAACTCGACGGCTTCGGCGGGGCAGGCCTGTGCGCAGGCGGTGGTGAAGGTGCCCTCAGGAACCTGGACGTTGCTGGACGCCCCGGCTTTGACCTTCTGGTTGATCTTCGCCTCCTCGATGCGCTGGACGCAGAAGGTGCACTTCTCCATCACACCGCGCATGCGGACGCTGACGTTCGGGTTCTTGCCGAGCTTGATGATCTCCCACTCGGCGGAGCTGTTCTTGTCGACGCCGGTGATGCCCTTGTAGAGACCGGCATCGGTCGTGACCCACGAGGTGCTGCCGCGTGCCGTCGTCTTGACCTCGGCGTAGTCGTTCTCGCGCTTGTTGTAGTCGAAGAAATTGAAGCGGCGCGCCTTATACGGGCAGTTGTTCGAGCAATACCGCGTGCCGATGCAGCGGTTGTAGGCCATGACGTTCAGGCCTTCTTCGTCGTGGACGGTCGCGTTGACGGGGCAGACGCTTTCGCACGGCGCGTTTTCGCAGTGCAGGCACATCATCGGCTGGCTGGCCACCTGCGGATCCTCGACGGCGCCGGCGTAGTAGCGGTCGATCCGCAGCCAGTGCATCTCGCGTCCCTTGATGACCTGGTCCTTGCCGACGATGGGGACGTTGTTCTCCGATTGGCAGGCGACGACGCAGGCCGAGCAGCCGACGCAGGAGTTCAGGTCGATGACCATTCCCCACTGGTGGACTTCGCTTTTAAGAATCTGACGACGATCCGCGCGGGGCCCGAGGCCACCGTTCACATTCGTGCCGTAGGTCTCGTAGGGACTCTCGTAAATCCCCTTCGGCCGATGTTCCACCCGCCCGGTTGTCTTCACCTCGTAGGTATCGACCACGCCCGGGAAGTGCGCCTCGATATCCATGTTCGTGGCGAAGTCGGCTTTCGTCTTCCAGTTCTCGAGGGTCGCTTCACGCACGATCGGACGGCCCTCCATCGAGCCATGTTCCTGCGTCGTCGCAAGCGCCAGCATCCTGCCAGTGCGGGTCAGTGAGGCACCGGAGGCGACGTAGGGAGCGGCTGAAGTGCGGATCTTGTAGGCGTTGAAACCCGACTTGCGGCCAACCCGGCCGGTCACTTCACGGCCATACCCGAGGGCGACGACGACGACGTTGTCGGCGAGGCCGGGCTGGATCCACACCGGTCCAGTGACTTCACGGCCGTCGATCTTGATCGTGACTTCGTCGTTGCCGACGAGGGATTCGTTGCTCTTGAGCCGCTTGTCGCTGAGCTCCTTCTCAAGCTTCGGATCGCCCTTCTTAAAAGGACCGGAGAGCGAAACCTTGTTCCCTTCGATGACCTGCAAGCCTAGCGCCTTCGCGGTGGTCGGGCTGACGGCGATGACGTTTTCCCAGACGATCTTGCTGACCGGATCCGGCATTTCCTGGAGCCAGCCGTTGTTGTTGTAACGTCCGTCGTCGAGGCTGTAGTCGCGGGCAAACACGACTTCGAGCTTGTCCTTGGAAGGAGCAGCCGAGGCGGGGTGACTCAGCGAAAGGCCAGCCACCAAGGAGACATTCACCGAGCTGGCGGAGGACTTCGGGAGGTAGCCGTCGTGGAGGAACTGCTTCCAGGCTTCATCGGCATCCAGCTGGGCGATCCCGCCAAGCTGCTGCGAGAACGTCTCGCGAACCACATCGTAGGCGCGGACCGCGGAGAACCCGCCGACGCGAGCGATGACCTCGAGCTCGGTCAGGCCATTGAACAGCGGCTCGATGAGCGGCTGCACCGGAACCAACGTTCCGTCGGATGTGCGGGCGTCGCCCCAGGACTCGAGGAAGTGCGCCTGGTTCAGGTGCCACGTCGCCAAGGCCGAGGTTTCGTCCTCATGATAACCCAGACGGACGACGTTCTTGGCCTTCTTGGCCGCCGATGCGAAATCGAGGTCGACAGGAGCGTTGTAGGCCGGATTGCCACCGAGGATGACCAGCGAGCTGACGGAGCCAGCGTTCAGCTTGCCGACGAGATCGCCGATCGAACCTTCGGCAGCCGGGGCCGGCAGGTAGACAACCGTGGAGCCGACGTTTCCAAGCGCGACGTTGATGGCGCTGGCCATGACGTGGGCGACGGCGGGTTGCTGGTAGCCGACGAGGACGAGGCTCTTGCCCTTGTTGGCCACGAGGTCGGCAGCGCAGGTCACGACCCACGATTCGGCTGTGCCTTTACCAACCTTGTCCGATCCGGGGAAGCTGGAGGCGAGCGATGAAAAAATGTCGGACGATCCGGTGAGCTTCGCCACTTCGGAACCAAGCCGAGCAAGCGCCCCCACGATGCGGCTTGGCGCCAGCCGAAGGCGGTGATCGGCATTGGTGCCGGTGACGGACAGCGCGCCCTCCACGACGTAGAGGCGGTTCATCACGTCGGACGACTTGTCGACCTTACGGCCTTTGGCAAATCCACGGATGTTGACGCAGGAATTCTCCTCTGCCCCGAGGAAGTCGGCGTCAAACGATGCAACGGCCTTCGCTTCCGCGAGCTTGAAATAGGGCGCGACCGGCTTGCCGAATGCGGCAGCTGCACCGGCGACATGGACATAGGGGTCGACCGGCTCGTAGACGTGGATTCCGGCCGCCGGAAACTTACGTTTCAGCTCCGCCAACAAGCGGGCGCGGGACGGGGACGTGTTCCGCTCCAAAAGCAGGGCGAGGCCGGCGCCGCCGTTGGCTGCCGCCTCACGCGAAATTGCAGCGAGCGCGTCGGTGACAGCTCCAGCCGTCACCGCGGACATTCCCGATCCTTCACGTTTCCAGGAACGCATCGAGCGATCCGGATCGTAGAGATTCAGAAGCGCGGCCTGCGCGTAGACATCCGTGCTGCCATTGCTGTCCGGGTGACCGGAGTTCCCTTCGGCCTTGGTGGGGCGGCCGTCATGGGACCGGACGAGCAGCGGAACCGCGCCGCCCTTGGTCGGCATCGCGGTCGCATAATAGACCGGCTTGCCGTGGATGTAGTATTCGGGCTGCTTCCCGAACGGCACGATCTTCTCGACCGGCCGACGGCAACCCGTCAGCCCGAAGCCCGCCAACAGGAACGAGGCGGACATGAGCTTTACGAAGTTGCGGCGGGTGACCGGGTCGGTCATCTCGCTGGCTCCGGCGGGAAACTCCTTCTCGGCCCACTCGCGGAACTCAGGGGTCTCGGCCACCTGATCCAGACTGCGCCAGTATTTCGGGCCGACTTCCGGCTCAGGACATTGGGGCGGAATCGTTTTCATCGATGACAAGCGGAGCAGTTCTGGGACGCGTTCACCTTCCAGTCGTGGGCCAGCTTGAGGCCGCTCTTCAACTGCTTCTCGGCGTCGACCTTAAGATCGAGATTGTAGACGTCTTTGGGATCGCGCAGCGCCATCTCGGGGTTCCGGTGGCAATCCAAACAGAACGACATGCTAAGCGGCTTTGCGTGGTAGACCTCGTCCATGTGGTTGACCTGGCCATGGCACTCGACGCACGAGATGCCACGGCTGACATGGACGGAATGGTTGAAGTAGACGTAGTCCGGAACCTTGTGGATCTGCACCCACTCGATCGGCTTGCTGGTGGTATAGCTCTGCCGGACCAGCTCGAGCTTGGGGGAATCCTTCAGCACGATGCTGTGACAGCTCATGCACGTGTTCGCGGCGGGGACATTCGAATACCACGACTTGTCCACATTGTTGTGGCAATACCGGCAGTCGATCTGCAGCTGGTTCGCATGAATGTCATGCGAAAAAGCCACCGGCTGCGTCGGCTTGTAGCCGACACGCGTATACTTCGGGGTGAAATAATACCCGACGGCGCCCAGCGCGAATGTGCCAAGAAGGGCGGCTCCAATGCCGACCTTCAACGGCAGCGAATTGGTCCATTTCGGAAAAATGTCTGACATTTCAGTGCTCCGGATGACTCGAAAACGCGATCCCCACAGCCCGAACAGCGCTGGGGATCACAGCCTCGAAAGTTCGGCGAGGCCCGGTTTTGAACGTGTCCGTCGGCAGGCATGACAAACCATGTCGCACCTACCGCCCGCGTTTCTAAGCCGCCGCTTTTTTGAAGCAAGAATAGTTTGTGAAATTTTTCACTAATTCAGCTTCGTTACGGACCTCATAAGTCGGAAAGGAAGGATTACGCCTTGAGAATCAGCATTCCTTGTCAGCGGCCAACACTGGCTTTGGATACCCGTCAACCCAGCGGAACCGACGCGACGATCTTTGCCATCGACGCCACTACCACAACGATCCAACCGCCAAGGAGCACAAGCCGAAGCGGTTCGGAAATGGAAATTCGGGAGACGTTGAGTGCGTTCATCGCGGCTAGCCTGGCCCGGCCGCGACCCGGTCGGCTCCGCCGAAATTGATCAAGTCCGGCCACCGCTTGCTCGCCAAGCTCAAGAATCAGTTTTCCTTCCGGCAAGAATCAGTCACTCATCGGCAACCCCAGTGTAGCTGAATTCCAACTCCGGAGGCGAAATGTCCCCGGATGCAGGCCCTACGGTTTGCGTCAGCCCAGAAAGGTTAACCGCCATGAATGTCAAACCCTCGAAAAAGTCCGGCAAGGTCCTGATGGAAATCGGCCGTAAGGACACGCCCATCCTCGCCGCCAGCTCTGTCGCCGGGTCGCCGATCACCCTCAAGAGCATCCTGGTGCCGGTGGATTTCTCGGAATGCTCCGAGAAGGCGCTCATCTACGCGCGGGGTTTTGCGAAACAGTTCGGAGCCCGCATCGTGCTCCTCCACGTGGTCGAGCTGTCGTATTCCTACGCCGACATGGCCATCTTCGACTACGCCAGCCTGGAAAAGGACCTGCGCCAGGGCGCGGAAACACGCCTCCGCAACCTCGCGAAAGGGGTTGAAAAGGACGGAACCGAGGCATCGGTGGAGATCCGGCTGGGCCGCCCAGCGAGGGCCGTCGCCGAGATCGCCAAGGAGCTCGCCACCGATCTGATCGTCATTTCCACCCATGGCTACACGGGCCTGAAACACGCGCTGCTCGGCAGCAACGCCGAAACCATCGTGCGCCATGCCCCGTGCCCGGTCCTGGTTGTCCGTCCGCAGGAACACGAGTTCCTGAAAGAGTAAGCCCATGGACGACGAACGCATCCTGGTCGCCGGAGGAGCCCCGCGACGAAAGCGCGGAACGACCGCCTACGGCTGCCCGCGGGACTTCCTCGACAACCGCCAGGTCTACGTCGTGATCTCCCCCCGCGCCCGTGGGCTGTCCGTCGGGGTCAACCTCAACCCGGACCGCCAGTGCAACTTCGACTGCGCCTACTGCGAGGTGAACCGCACGCAGCCCGCGCCCGCGTCCGCCACGGTCGACATCCGGGCCATGGCAGACGAACTCGCCGATACGATCGGGTTCGTCCGTTCCGGCGCGATCGGCACGCGCTCGCCCTTCAACCTCCTGCCAAGCGAACTGCTCGAGCTTCGTCACGTCGCGGTCAGCGGCGACGGCGAGCCGACCCTCTGCCCGCAGTTCGCAGAGGCCATCGAGAACGTCGTCCACGTCCGCGCCAAGATCGACGGCGGGTTCTTCAAGATCGTCCTCATCACCAACGGAACCGGCTTCGAGCATCCCCTGGTGCAGAAGGGGATCGCGCTTCTCACGAACCAAGACGAGGTCTGGGCGAAGCTTGAGGCCGGAACCCAGTCCTACATGGACAACGTCAACCGCTCGCAAATCCCTTTGCAGAAGGTCGTCGAAAACATCCGCCAGATGGCGCGCCAGCGGCCCGTCATGATCCAGAGCCTCTTCCCCTCCCTGTCAGGACGCGGACCGAGCGAGGCGGAGGTCCTCGCCTACGCGGAACGGCTGAAGGACCTCAACGATTCCGGCGCGCAAATCCCGCTCGTCCAGATCTACTCGGCCACGCGACCCACCATGAATCCGGACTGCGGACACCTTCCCCTGCAGGCCTTGTCGGCCATCGCCAGGACGGTCCGGCGTGTTTCAGGCCTCCGGGCGGAAGTCTTTTGAGGAATTCACATCCGCAAAACCCCGTTCAAAGCCAAGGAACATGCCTTCTTTCTTCCACAGCGAAGTGCTCGGCGGGGTCCGGTTCAACGATTCCGACCACCTTGTGACGGCAACCGTGGAAGGGCGTTTTGATCCCGGCGAGAACCGTGTCACTGTCCATCGCGATGCCTTTCTCCGCCCGACCGACATCAGCCGGAAAGACCACGCCTCCCGCCCTCCTTGGCTCCCCCCGGCCAACGATGTCATCGAGGCGATGGACCACGGGGAGGCCGGCCCCTTTGTCGCCGACGTGTTCACGAATTGGGTGCGCCAAGTCCGCGCAGCGCTCGATTCGGCCGGAGACAAGGCCATCATCCACCGCCACCACTGACCGGAGTTCCCCATGACCCAAGACACCCGCAAAGAAGTTCCACCCACCGACAACCCCGCGCTCGAGGCCGCCATGGCCGGGCATCCGTTTCTCAAGGATCTTCCGCCCCATGTCTTTAAAAAGCTTGCGGCCACGGGAATGCTCATCCGATTCAAGCCCGGCCAGCAGATCTTCGTGGAAGGGGACCCGGCGAACCGGTTCTACCTGATCCTTACCGGGTCCGTAGTCCTGGCCGCACCGGCGCCCGAGGGCCGTTCCGTCACGCTCCAAAAGATCGGCGACGGCGACGTGCTGGGGTGGTCCTGGCTCATTCCCCCGTATTCCTGGCTCTTCGACGCCACGGCCGAAACCGACGTCGAGGCCATCTTCTTCTACGGCACACGCCTCCGCGAGGAGTGCGAGAACGACCACGATCTCGGCTTCGAACTCATGAAACGCATGAGCACCATCGTCGTCCACCGCCTCCAGTCCGTCCGCCGCAAGTTGGTCGCCTTGTCCGCGTTGAAAGAACCCTGAAGCGCGTCGACCCACGCTCAGCCGCCAACTGCCTTCTTGGCCAAAAGGTTCACGATTTTCACCGCGATGAACCCCGCCCAGATCAGCATCATCGCGCCCGAGACGCGAATGGTGACGATCAGGGTCTTCTCCGTGAGTTTTTTGCGGAGCTGCCCGACGACGTAGGCGAGCAGGACGAACCACAGCGTCACGCCGAGCGTCACGCCCATGATGAAGAACGTCTTGCTCTCCAGCGTGGGCTTCACGTAGCCGCGCGACATGAAGAACACCGCGATGGCGATCCAGAACGGCAGGATGCCGAGGTTCCCCATCGTCCGCACAAAACCGATCATGAAGGCCGAGTGCGGGTGGAGTTTCTCCTGCACGATTTCCGCGCTGTGCGGTTCCTTGGGCACTCCGGGCGTCAGCAGGTATTTCAATCCGAGGAAGAACATCAGGCAGAAGCTGCCCAGCTCCATGACCGCCACAATGTTGGGACTGGTAAAGAAAGCGGCGAAGCTGGCGAAGGCCATCGCGCAGTAGATGATCTCCATCACCGTCGCCCCGAGGCCGATCATCAGGGCCCAGAAAAAACCCCGGCGGGCACCCTCCTTGACGATCGAGGCGTTGATCGGTCCCACGGGAATGCAGATGGCGAACCCCACGGCGAGGCCGATGCCCCAGGTGACCATGAGCTGCTGGAAATGATCCATCTGGGTTAGGATTTCCCGGCCGTCGTGCCCGTTCCCTCGCCCTCGTCGTCGTCTTCATCCTCCTCGACGTCGTCACGAAGCTTGCGCGAGACGCGGGTCCGGACGAATCCCCAGAGCAGATACAGCGTGATGTCGCCGGCAGGACGTAATAGAGGAGCTTCTCCCGGAAAATCACCAGGCTGCCGACCGCGAGCGCGCCGAGCATGGTCTTGAGGAATGTGCTGCGCGAACGAAGCCCGAGGGACTTGAAGC
>JAYUUX010000753.1:0-3138 GCA_043754645.1 Verrucomicrobiales bacterium
CCGGGATAGTTGAACCAGACTGCGTTCTCCAACGGCTGCTTCGTGGCCTTCAGCACGCGGCCGACGCTCGAAAGGGTTTCGCTGTATTGGAAGAGGTAGGTCTTGGCGCTGTCGGTGGAAGGGGCTTCAAGGCGTAGGTTTTCGGCGTAGGCCTTCTTGCCCCAGTGGTTCACGGCCAGTCCACCGCCGTCGGTCCGCATTCCCTGAGGTCTCTTCCAGAGCGCCTGGCCGAGGCCGCCGCCGTTATACTGGATGCGTTCGGTGTCGCCCTCGGGATCCGTGATGTCGATGGAATAGCTGCCCGCGACGGGGCTGACCCAGTTGAAGCGCGTGGTTCCGTAGGGCGTGGTGAGGTTCGTGACCCACGAGCCCGACCAGTCATAGACAAACTTCGAACTCAGGCCGGCGACGTCGATGATGTTCGTGAGGTCGTAGTTGTAGTAGTAGAAGGGGCAATTGCCGAAACCGCCGCAGAACCCCGTGACGGAGCGTTCCACCTTGGCGTATTGCAGCGTTGCCGTGCGGCCGAAGGGATCGACGATGCGCGTCACCTGGTTGGTGTATTCGAAGTTGGAGGTGACTCCCGACGTCGACGGCACGGACCCGCCGTTCCGATCCGGCGGGATCCCGGGATCGGTCAGGTCGTAGTAGAACCGCGTCAAACGGCCCAGCGGATCGGCAAGTGATTCCACTCGGCCATTAGGCATGAGCTGGATGCTGACGCGGTTGCCGGCGGCGTCCTCGACGCCGGACATGTGGAAGATCCTTCCCCAGGCCGTGTTCGTCCCGGCAAAAGAGGTGTAGCTGCGTTTGGTGCCGTCGGGAAATTCCCAGACCAGGTTCGTGTTGTTCAGGCGGAGCACGCGGCCGGTGTTGTAGACGCGGCCCTGATACGATTTTCCTTCGTCGTCCAGGGGCGAGAAGCGTTCCCAGCCGCCTTCTTCCTGGATCATCAGATCGCCCAGCGGCGTGAGCGGGTTCTCGTAAATCTGGCCGGACCAGCTGTGGGTCCACTTGGGTTTGTAGCCGAAACGTTTGTTGGACCGCTGGGTGTGGCGGAACGTCACGTCGATCGCAGGACCGAAGGGCGGTTCGTAGCCGATGGGCGTATCGATGATCTGCTGGCTGACCATCCCGAGATGCACGTCCCACGTGGCCATGCCGTAGGACGAACGCCCGCCGCTGCCGCCGCACTGCGCCTTCGCGTCGCGTTTGCCCGTGCCGTCGGGATCGGTGTCGAGCACGCCGTTCCGGCCGAAAACCGTCGCGCCCTCGGGCGTTTCGACACGCCTCCAACCGGCGGGCAATGGTCCGGCGGGAACGAGGAAATAACCCGAGCCTTCCGCATCCAACGCCGTCTTCGAGGCGAAGGTGGTCTGCCAGCCCGTGGGATCATCGAGCTGGAACTTGCCCCGGACCTCGCGCAGCACGGCGACGTAATGCCCGATCCGCAGGTGCATCACCGCAGGCGTGACCGTCGCTGCGCCCGGACTGCGGAATGCCATCTGGTAGCCCATCCCCGTGGCTGCCGACAACGCCGCGACCTCGGCCAGGCTCATGCCTTCCCTCGACGAGGTTGAACCGAGAACGGACTCGTGGCCAGCGTTGGTGGAATTCAGAAAGACGCGGATGCGTTCCAGCGCCAGCGCGCCGCAACGGAACGCCGCCTCGGGCCGCGTCTGCATCGTCACCAGCCCCTGTTGGACGCCGCGCAATGTCTCGATGTCGTCGGGATGCAGCGTGGCCTTGCCCAGCTCAGCCACGAGCCGCTCGACATCCTCGCGTCGGCCGACGCGCGCCGACACCTCAGCCAGGCGCGCGCCGATGCGCGTGAACATGACGGCTGCATCCGGCGCGGGATACTGGGTCCGTTCCGCCCACAGCGTCTCCAAGGTCCGCAGCGTCCGCGAATACCATCCCGTCGCGTAGAATTCCTCCGTCAACTGGAGCTGGAGCGCGGGTGCCCAGGCACCCTTTGGAAACTGTTTCAGGAACTCGTCCGTTGCGGAGAAGTCGTCGCGTTCGGTCCGGCGCGAGAACCGGTCCATCGCGACGTTGAAAGCGGCCTGCTCAGTGTCGGACACCCGATTCACGGGGTGCATGTCGCCGGTAAGGTGGCCTGCCGCTGGCGAAAGTGTTGCGCCGACGTCCTTCGCGATGACCAAGCTGCACCCGAGCAGCGTCAAGAGAACGGCCTTTCGGGACAGGCGGTTCAGGAAGGCATGGAAAATTCTCATTCTGGCGTAATGGAAATGCTCATCGAAATTTTCGGAATTTTCAACGCGGTCCCGGTGAATTCCTGAAGAAGACTTTCCCCCCCATAGTTTCATTTTGCAAAATAACTTTGGGTGCATTCGGTCTGGGAAGACGGCCTTATTTTGATGAACCCGCCACGTCGATCCGAAGTTTGTGTGAGATCCGGCGTGGTCTCGCGCCTTAGACTGTTTCGGATAGGAACAGGTCGGACGTAGCGGCCCGCACTCTGAAGGCCCAATTTTCGGAGACACTGCCTTGCGTGACCTCGCCGAATTCAGCGGGGAGGGGTGAGGATCTGGATCAAAGTCTAGCGACAGGTGGCCGGGAAGATGGTGGGGTGGCCGGGACTCGAACCCGGAACCAATAGCTTAAAAGGCTACTGCTCTACCATTGAGCTACCGCCCCACCGTGGCCGACGCAGGGCGTCAGCGGGCGCAGAACCTAGAAAACACAACGCCATGGGGCAAGGGATTAGTTGGCGGTTTCTGAACACCGCCCGGGATCCCGCGCCAGCCGCAGTTTTCAAGATAGGCGTTGTGACGCGGCCACCTTCTTTGCAATCTCCCCGGCCTGTGCGGACGGTCAAAATCGGCATCATCGGCGGCGGAACGGTCGGCGGAGGCGTTTACCAAGCCCTCCTCCGCAACGGCCCCCTCATGTCCTCACGCCTCGGCCTCAAGCTCAAGATCGGCCGCGTCGTGGTCCGGAATCTCCGCAAGCCCCGCGCGGTTGCGATCCCCAAGTCCCTGCTGACCACGGATTGGAGGGCAGTCGTCGCCGATCCCTCTGTCGACCTGGTTGTCGAACTGATGGGTGGAACCACGGTTGCCCGCGAAGTGGCGCTCGCTGCATTGAAGGCCGGCAAGCCGGTGGTCACCGCCA
>JAYUUX010000754.1:0-2445 GCA_043754645.1 Verrucomicrobiales bacterium
GTAGTTTCCGCCCTTCACGATGATGTCCACTTCCTCGAGGAGGTCCTGGCCGACGTCGGCGACGAAGAGTTCCTTCTTGCCAGCCGTGTCAAAAACCAGGCCCCACGGATTCCGCATGCCGTAGGCGAAGATCTCGGGCTTGCCGATCTTGCCATCGGCGAACGGATTGTCCTTGGGGATCGTGTAGGTGTCGCCCTTGTCGATGTCCACCCGGAGGATCTTGCCCAGGTGGGTCTGGAGGTTCTGGCCGTTGCCCGTCTCCGGCCGCTTGCCCACGTCGTTGGCGCCGCCGCCATCCCCCACTCCGACGTAGAGGAAGCCGTCCGGCCCGAAAGCGATCCGCCCGCCGTTGTGGTTGAAGAAAGGCTTGTCGATGCGGAGCAGAACCCTCTCGGACTTCTCGTCGAGTTTGAGGACGTCGCCGGCGGGCAGCTTGAATTCGCTGATCGTCATCGTGTGGTCCCAATCCGCGGGCGCGCCCGCCTGCTTGGGCGCGCTGTAGACGGCGACGACCTTGCGGTTGCTCCTGAACTTGGGATGGAGCGCGACATCGAGCAGTCCGCGTTCATCAAAGCCCTTTTTCAACTCGGCGAGCTTCGGACGGAAGTCCATCACGGGTTCCGGGGCGGCTTTGCCCGACTTGTCGAGGGAGTAGAGGACACCGGCCTGATCGGCCAGAAGCATCCGCCCGTCGGGCATCTGCGTGAGCGCCATGGGGGAGACGAATCCTTCGGCGAAGGGTTTCAGCGCGAGGTTGAAGGTGTCGGCGGCAAGGCTGGTCGAAGCGGTCCCGGCGAGCAGGCCGAGAGCGCTGATGGCGGCAAGGGTGGAAGTAAGGATGAACTTGGGCTGCATGCGGCGAAATCTAGGCAACGCCCGTAGGAGCACAAGCCCGGACGATGGCCGCCGGTTCAGCCGAGGGACGACGCGAGCCGTCTGGCCTCCTTGACCCAGATCCGGTCCCGACGCCGGTCATACTTGGGCGCGTGACGGTCGTCCTCGATCAATTCTCCCAGCAAACCCTTCGCCTGGGCGGCTTCGCCGGTCTCGACCAGCAGCGCAGCCAACTGATACCGGGCGCGGGCGTAGGAATGCCCTTCAAGCACCAGCCGCCAGACCTTGATCGATTGGTCCTTCTCCCCCTGCTGCGCGAGGCATTCGGCCAGCGCCATCAACGTGTGTCCGTAGTCGTGGCGGAGATCCTCGTGACACGCGCCTTCCAGCAGGGGACGCGCCTCCTGAAAGCGCCCCAGCCGCAGAAGGCACTGGCCGTAATGGGCCCGGACGTCGATATCCTTGGAATCAAGTTTGTGCGCGGCCTCATATGCAGCCAGGGCCTTGTCCAGCTTGCCCTGCTGGAAATAGATGTCGCCGAGCTGGAGATGATGGACCGCATGGTCGACGACCCGGAGCTTGCTCTCCAGTTCACTGATCCTGCGGCGGTCGATGGCACCCGGAAGCTGGAACCCGGCGGTCAGCACTGAATTCGGGGAACCGCGATAGACCTGGAGGAAATACCAGAACGCGGCGAAGACCGAGAGGAAGAAGATCGCCAAGGCCCAAAACCATTCGCGCCGGCGACAGGCGTCGATGAACATCCAGATCTGGAACGCGGCCCCGAGCAGGAAAACGGGGGAGGTAAACAGGCTCGAAAAATCCTCCAGCTCGTTCAGCAGGGCGAGTTCCATGGCGGCGGTTTTTTAACCCGCAAAAGCCGCCGGAAGCAACCGGGCAATCCGCAGGCAGCGTCAGCCGCCCAGATAGGCGTCGCGGACCTTGGGATCGGCCCGGAGCTTCGCGGCCTCGTCGGCGAGCAGGATGTTGCCGGTCTCTAGCACGTAGCCGTAGCTCGCGATCTCGAGGGCCAGATTGGCGTTCTGTTCCACGAGCAGGATGGTCAGGCCGCGCTCGCGGTTGATCTCGACGATCTTCTCGAAGATGGACTTCACCAGCAGGGGCGCGATGCCGAGCGATGGTTCGTCCAGCATCAGGAAACGCGGCCGGCTCATCAGCGCGCGGCCGATGGCCAGCATCTGCTGTTCGCCGCCGGACATGGTGCCGGCCACCTGTTGGTCGCGCTCCTTCAAACGGGGAAAGAGGCTGAAGACGTAGTCGAGATCGGCCGCGATGCCCGCCTTGTCACGCCGGAGGTAGGCGCCCATGGCGAGGTTCTCGTGCACGGTCAGATTCGCGAAGACCATCCGGCCCTCCGGACAATGGGCGATGCCGCGTCCGACCAGCTTGTGGGCGGGAACGCCGGTGATCGGCTGGCCTTCGAAAAAAATCTCGCCAGACTTGGGCTTCAACATGCCCGAGATGGCCCGCAGCGTCGTCGTCTTGCCCGCGCCATTGCCGCCGATCAACGTGACGATGGAACCCTTCTCGACACGCAGCGAGATGCCGTGGAGCGCCGAAATTGCGCCGTAACAGACGGTCAGATTTTTG
>JAYUUX010000755.1:0-2037 GCA_043754645.1 Verrucomicrobiales bacterium
GATGACCTTCTTGTAGGCGTCGAGTCCGACGAACTGGTTGTCGGGCGAAACCTGGACGCGGGCGGCGACATCCTTCTCCGCCTTCAACCCGTTCAGGCCCTTCTGCAGCTGGTCGGGAAACGCGTCGGCCATCGCCGTGAGGACGACGCCTTTGTCCGCATGCAGGGCTTGGGAGGCGGCGCCGGAACCGCGTCCACCGCATCCGACGAGGCCGATCTTGATCTGTGGAAGATCCGCGGCGGCGGATTTGGAGGTCAGGATGAAGGGTGCCGCCAGGGAGACGGCGGCGACGGCGGATCCGGAGCGCTTCAAGAAATCGCGCCGGTTTGGGGTCGGAGTGGAATTCATAGAGGTTTGGGCAAGATGGCCTGCGGGTGGTCGGAACCGTCAAGCTACGATTGAACCATTGACGCCCAAACATCCGGGTTGATTGAAAGAAACACGGAGTTAATGTGCGCTCCATGGATTGGCAGCAGGCAGCAGCTCTCGGCATCGTAGGAGTCACGGCCGCTGCTTTCCTGTATGGGCGCCTTCGACCACGGCGGTTCGATTTCAAGCGCGACACCCATTGCGGATGCTCCAGTCCGGCAAACGATTCCCGTCCCAAGTCCATCACGTTCACCTCCCGTCGTGGGGAACGTCCACGGATCATAGTGAAGGAAGGCTGAACCCGGAGACCCGCATTCGTTCCAGTGAAGACCTCATTCCATTTCCTCGAGCTCAAATCCGCGGTGGTCCGTGGTCCTGAATCCGCCTGGGTGCCGAACACCGACGTCTACGAGGCCGACGGCGGCATCGTGGTCAACGTCGAGCTTGCCGGCATCCGTCGGGAAGATCTCCAGCTCGTCGTCGAGGAGAACCGGCTCCGCATCCGGGGCGAACGCCCCGACCAATGCCGTGACGGGAAATGCCGCTTCCTCATCATGGAGATCAACTACGGGCCCTTCGAATGCGAGGTCGACCTGCCCGCAGGCTACGACCTCTCCTCCGCCAAGGCGGTTTACCAGAACGGATTTCTCCGCATCGACGTTCCGGCGTCTCCGAAACCCGGCAAACGCACCTCGCTCCCCATCTCCTGACATTCTCCGAACCGCGTCGGCCCCGGGCCTGTCCAAAAGGCCGGGGTGCTCGCGCACCCAGCCATGTCGTCCCCCGATACAGAGTTCATCAACATCCTGACCCACGGCGCCACGGGTGCCGGAGCCGAGCCTTTGGCTCCATTGACCAAGGCGTTGCCCGACAAGCTCCCGATCCTCGGCCTGAGCGACATCGTGATCTTCCCGGGAATGGTCGCTCCGCTGCTCGTTGAAACATCGCAGAGCGTCCGGCTCATCGACGACGTCGTGGCCGGCGACCGGATGGTTGGCCTTGTTCTCCAGAAAAAGGCCGAGACCGAGAATCCCGGTCCCGACGACCTTCACCCCAACGGCTGCGCCGCGCGCGTGCTGCGGATGCTGAAGTTTCCCGACAACAGCGTCCGCGTCCTGGTCGAGGGCATCCGGCGGATCCACGTCAAGTCCTACGAATCCGTCACGCCCTACCTCCGCGCTGACATCGGCTACCTTGAGGAAGCCAAGGATGTGTCCGTCGAAACAGCCGCGCTCAGCCGCAACGCCGAACAGCTCTTCCAGGACATCATCAAGCTGTCCCCCAATCTTTCGGAGCAGGTGAAGGTGGCCGCGTTGAACACGCAGGAGCCGGGCCGTCTTGCGGATGTCATCGCCGCCTCCGTGAACCTGAGCCTGGTCGAGCGCCAGGACCTGTTGTCGACGCCCTCCGTCAGTGAACGCATCTCCAAGCTGCTGCCGTGGCTGAACCGAGAAGTCGAGGTGGCCCGCCTTGGTTCGAAGATCCAGAGCGAGGTCGCGGCCACCATGTCGAAGTCGCAGCGGGACTATTTCCTCCGCGAACAGATCCGCGCCATCCAACGCGAGCTTGGCGAAGGAGACGCCGCCGCGGCCGAAGCCGCCCTGTTGAGGGAAACGGTCGACAAGGCGGGCCTTTCGGACGAGGCCCGCAAGGTCGCGTTGCGCGAAA
>JAYUUX010000756.1:0-4059 GCA_043754645.1 Verrucomicrobiales bacterium
CTGGGCGGCGTGACGCTGCACGCGCAGCCGGGCAACCCGGCGCCGCGCATGTTCCGCGTCGTGCCGGACGAGGCGTTGATCAACCGGATGGGTTTCAACAACGGCGGCGCCGAAGCGATGGCCGGGCGGTTGGCCGGCTGGCGCGCCTCGGGCCTTTGGCCGAAGGGGCATCCGGTCGGGGTCAACCTGGGCAAATCAAAGATCACGCCGCTGGAGACGGCGGCGGAGGATTACGCCGGATCGTTCCGCCTGCTGCGGTCGCTCGCGGACTTCTTCGTGGTGAATGTGAGTTCGCCCAACACGCCGAATCTCCGCCAGCTCCAGGACAAGGCCGCGCTCGACGAAATCCTCGCCGCGCTCCAGTCGATCAACGACTCCGCAGGACCCAGCCGCCCGATTCTCGTGAAGGTCGCGCCGGATCTGACGTTCGAGGCGCTCGACGAAATCGTCGCCCTGATCGGCTCGCGGAACCTGGCGGGCATCGTGGCGACCAACACGACGATCGCCCGGCCGAACACGGGCGACCCGCGCCGGGACCGCATCTACGCCGAGGCCGGCGGCCTGAGCGGCAAACCGCTGACCCGCCGCAGCACCGAGGTCGTTCGGCATCTCTACAGGCAGACCGGGGGGAAGGTTCCGATCATCGGCGTCGGCGGCATCTTCACGGCGCGCGATGCGTGGGACAAGATCGCCGCGGGCGCGTCGCTGGTGCAGATCTACACGGGACTCGTCTACGAAGGCCCTGGCATCGTCCGCAGCGTCGTCGATGGGCTGCGGGAACGGATGGAGAAGGAAGGTTTCAAGGACATCGCGGATGCGGTCGGAACGGATTCTGCAGGCTAGGGCAGTCCTTCCAGCCTGCCCAAGGAAGTCCCGGGGCGAACACCAGGCCGTGTGCTCCTCTTGGGCGATGGCTTCATGGATCAACGCCGATCCTGGCGAGGCAACTCGGAGTTCCGCGCTGCCTTGAACTGCATCGTTCCGTCTTGGCGTTCGTTCGCGCCCTTCGCGGATCGGACCCCCGCTTCCCGGGCACGGATGCCCGGCCTACGTCCCCGACTTCGGCTTCAAACGGACTTCCCGGAGATCCATCACGGCGCCGCCGGGTTTGGAGACCACACGGACCTCGATGGAGTTGGTTCCCGCCGGCAGCGTCATCGAGCCGATGCCGCGCCAGACGAAGTTGGTGAACGCACCCGTCTCGAACACCGCCGTCTCGATCCGGTTCGTGCCGCTCAGCAGGGCAATCCGGCTTCCGCCGCTTCCTTTGCCGCAGGCCTGCAGGATCTCGACGTCGTAGTCGCCGGCCTTCGACGAAGTGAAACTCCAGGCCGCCCAGTCGTTCGTCCGCGTCCAATACCCGAGAGTGTTCTTGTGCGGCTGCGGCTCGTAACGGAGCACTGTTCCGTGGACGACCGCGTCACGCGCAAGGAGCGAGATCGTTCCATCCGCCTGCACCGGCACGACCGCACCGCGCCCGTCGGCTTGGGCATACGTGCGGGCCAGCGCGTGGGCGATAGGTTCCATGCGGGCCAGATAATCCGCTTCCGACAACGTCGCCTTCTGCTGGCGCAGTTTCTCCAGCTCCCCTTCCAACTGGCTCCGGCGCGCGCGGAAAGCATCATCGAAACGGTTCTCGGCATCGCTGCGCACGAGGACGAACTGGTTGGCCAACGTCCCGTCGGCGGCGGCGTTGTCCTTGGGCTTCTTCACCGCGCGGACCCCTCGGAACCAGTCGCCCTGCACGCCGAGACCGTCGCCGTTGTCGTCGAGCAGCGCGTGCTCGGTGGCGAGACGCTCGTTCGACTTGTAGAATTCCTGCGTCCGGGCCGAGCCGAGGATGAACGCCTCCAGCAGCGAGGTCTGGCCGTCCTTGTCCAAGTCCGCTTCCGTCGACCCGATCGCGTCCGCCATGTGCTGGCCGAAGCGCGCGAAGTTCACTTCCGAACCGCTGCGCGTGGCGCTGACGATCACCCGGTTTTGTCCGGCCAGTGCCGACACGAACGGTCCGCTGGCGGATGAACAATCGATCACGGCCACGGGCCGTTTGAACGGCTTGAGCAACGTGGCCAACCGGGCCGCCGTCAGATCGGGGCCGCGCAGGTTGAACGCGGCCTCGTTGGCGGTGGACGTTCCGTGGCCGATCAGCACAAGCCACAGCTCGGCGTCGGTCTCCTTGGTTTCGGCGGAGAGCGCGCTTTCGAACTGCGCGAGGTCGTTCGTCTCCGTTGAGGTCCCGATCAACACCGACTTGGCCGAAGCCTTGGCCACGGCCGCGGTCCATTTGGTCGACCATTCGGTGAACTGCTTTCCAAACTCCTCCTCGCCAGCCGCACCGACCGCGATGATGACGGTAGGCTTTGCAGCAGTGGCGGCGGAGGCGGACGACGGCGAAGCGAATCCGAGGCCGAAAAGGAGACCGAGAACGAGTTGCTTGGGGATCATCAGGCCAGTCCTTTCCAGCGCCGCAGCGCCCACTCCGCGACGAAGCAAGAAAGCGCGAAGAGGAAGAGCAGCGGCGTATGCCAGAGCGGTTCGGACGACGTCTCGCTCACTGGCGCGCGTTTGTTCGGAAGCTTCTTGGCGAAGGCGGCCAAGTCATCCGCGGGAACCACCTCTCCGCCCGTCTGCCGCGCGATCGTTTCGAGCAGCGCCCTGTTTGGCTTGAGCGTGCGGAACTCTTCGGCAACCGGATCGCTCGTCCAACCGGCCTCGGCTTTGCCAAGCTCCACGCCGGCGGGATCGGTCACGACGGCGCGGGCGATGTAGCCGCCTGTGTCGCGCGGCTGGAAGCTGCTGTGGTAGACGCCGGCCTCGGTGGCGGACGGTTCGGCGGTGAAGCGGATCGGCGCATTGGTCGAACCGGCCTGACGAACTTCGATGGTCACGGTGGCGTTGTCGACGGCCTCGAACTTCTTGTCGCGGGCACGGACGGTCAGCTCGGTGCCCGAGTCGGCGGTGCGCGGCGCGGCTTCCAGGGTCACGAACGCCGGCACGTCGGCCACGAGCCAGCGGATGAGCTGGCGCCAGCCCTTGTCCATGTCCTTGTGGCTGGCCTCGTCCTTCATGCCCCAGCGGAAGACGTCGCCGATGAGCACCGCGCCGATGCGGCCATTGCCGAAGCGCTGGGTCACGACGGCCGGCATGGGCTTGCCGCGTTCGTCGGTCATGCTGGCGAGCACGCTGGCTCCGGGACGCACGCCGCCGACCAGATTCGCCACGAGAAACTTCGGCATCGAGCCGAGGCGTTCCTTCTCCGCGCCTTCCTCGTTCCGCAGACGCATCCACGGTTGCAGCATGCCTTCGCGCGACAGCTCGAACTTGTAGTCGGGCTCCTTGGGATAATCCACCGGGCGGTTGAGATACACGGGCAACATGTCGCCGATGGGCGTCCGGTCGTAGCCGCCTTCGGCGAAGGATTCCTGGCCGCCGAGCATCATCACGCCGCCGCCGCGTTCGCTGGCGAACTTCTGCAGCAGGCTCATCTGGTCGCGGGTGAAGAAGCCGGATTCGAGGTCGTCGATGACTACCGCGTGGTAGCCGTAAAGATCGTCGGCCGTGCGCGGGAAGCCGCTGGCCAGCTCGGCCTCGTCGCGGGTGTTGAAGCGGGTCAGCACCGGCTTGTCGTAGCTCTCGGTCGTCTCGTCCGTCTTGTCGAAGCCCTTGAAGAGCGGGTTCACTCCTTCACCGGCGCGGCCGCGGAAGTCGAATTTCGGTTCCCGCTTCGCGATCCGGATCAGCCCGACGAGATGCACCTGCGGATCCTCCGCGAGCGCACGGTTGAGGAACTTGAACTCCCAGTTCGGCCGGCCCGCGACGTAGAGGATGCGATACGGCCCGGCCCCGCGGTCCACGACGAGGGTGCGGCGGTTGTTGGCCAGCGTGGCTTCGGTGGACAACGACGTGTTGGTCAGCGCGCTCTTCTCGGAGTCCGGCCGCACGCGCAATTCATAGAAGGAGATGCCCGGCTTCTCGGGCTTCAGCTCGAAGCGGAACGAAGTCGTCTCGCCGTCGCCGACGGACTGGACGAGCTGCTTCACCGACTTGCCCTTCTCGTCG